>CADFRV010000039.1 GCA_902836725.1 Muribaculaceae bacterium | reverse complement strand
GCTGGAAAGCCGGTGGGGCCAGCAACAGCGGCTGCAGCAGCTGACGGAGCAGCTGAAAAAGCAGGAGGGAGAAGTCCGGCCTCCACTCTTTCCCATTCCCTTTTATGCCCCCATGATGGCGGTTACCAGCCTTTCTGCAGAGAAAGGCTTATGGATACATCCGGCGAAACCTGCGGAGAGATATTCCTCTTCCCTACCGGAATGTGCCGTGACGGCTATGGCCGGAATCTCCCTCGCCCGGGGGATGTTCGAGTCCCTCAGCAATTCAAGGACCGAGAAGCCGTCCGCACCGGGCATTTGTATGTCGGTCAGCAGAAGATCATACTCCTGCCTTTTCAGGCAGTCCATCAGTTCCCGGACATCCGTGCAGCAGTCACAGTGAATCCGGCTGCGAGAGAGCATCTCCCGGGTGATCTCCAGCTGGATGCGGTCGTCATCCATGACCAGCACACGGATGCCGCCGGGCGGTTCACAGGCCGGAAACACCTTCTCTTCCAGAGGGGCGGACTGTCCGGCCGATGGCACGGGAAGGAAAACGGAGAAGCGGCTGCCTTCACCGGGGACGCTCTTTACCTCCACACGGCCCCGCATTTCAGACACGAGCCGGGCCGTGATCGCCAGCCCCAGTCCGAACCCTGGAATGCCACGCGCGTTGTCCAGCCTTTCGAACGCCCCGAATATCCGTTCTTTCTCTTCTGCACTTATTCCCACGCCGGTATCCCGGACAGAGATGCAAAGTTCCCCATACAGGTATTCCGCCTCAAGGCGCACCTCCCCGTGGGGCGTAAACTTCAGGGCGTTGGACAGCAGGTTGTCGGCTATTTGCCGGATATGCGAGCCGTCACAGCAGACGATGGTGTCCAGACCGGAGAAGGATACGGTGAACATTAGGTTCTTCTGCCTGGCGGCAAGCCGATGGCCGTCCGCTATTTCCTCGAACAGGACTTTCAGGCTGAAGAGCGTGTCATTGGAACGGACCCCGCCTTCATCCATCCGGTGGTATTCCATCAGCGTGTTTACCAGGCCGAGCATGTAATCGGACGAGTGCAGGATGTTGTCCAGATAGCCGGTCCTGCGGCTGACGTCGCTTTCCGAGGGCAACAGCTCCGCGCAGCCTTTGACGGCCGCCAGCGGGGCGCGCAGGTCGTGGGCCACCGAGGCCATCAATTCCTTGCGTGAGCGGAGCAGTTCCCGATTCCTCCTGTCGGACTGTTCAAGCTCCCTTTCGTACCGGAGACGACGGTTCAGATCCCGGTGGATGATGGTATACAGCATGATCGCCAGCAGGGAGACGGACAGGGCGAGGCCGACTATCATATAGTAGGAGTTGTCACGTTCAAGGACAAAGGCCTTGTAGCGTGCGGTAAAACGCTCGTTGTTCTCCCGCTCAAATTCGGAGACCATATTGTTCATCCTCCCGTTCAGCTCCACACTGCCGGTGTACAGGCTGTCCATCTGTGCCAGTAGCCGGGCCTGCCTTTCGGCCTGTTCCAGGGCGACCCTCTCATTCAGGGAGCGGAGCATGCGTGTTGTCGTCCCGGTTGGAGGGGTGGCGGATAATGACTGCCGTTTACGTTCGGTCTCTTCCCTCTGTTGCAGGTAAGCGGATTTGTTTTCTTTTCTACGGAAGATATCCCAAATGCTTCTTTTCTTTTTGGGAGTATCTCTCTCACCGGTTCCCGGAGAAACCGTATTTTCCTTTTGCCGCGCAGCCTGTTTCCGGGCTGTCGATACAATGGCCGGGATGCTTTCCTGCACAATGTCACCTATACCTTGCAGCTCATTGAAGGTATGCATCGCCTTGGCAAGAAGGAGTTCCTTGTTCCAAAGAAGGAGACATAACGAATCGATATGGCTTTTCTGTAACGGGGTATGGACATATTCCTTCAGAAGCTGCAGGCTGTCACAAACCCCACGGCGTTTGCGGCTGTATTCCCTCAGGTCGTCATCATTCCATATGACGGCAATCTCGGCATGGGTGGAGAGGTCCAATAGACCGATGTAGCTCTTTTCAGCCAGGCGGTGTATCGCCACCAGCTCCTTCTCCTCCTTGCGCAGCGTGTGTCTTTGCATCTGCTCCTGACGGAACTGATAGACGATGAATGCCAACAGCAGGCCAAGACGGCATAACCGAAAGATATTTTTAATTTTAACCACATGATAGCACTAATTATGAATCTTACTCACGAGTAGAATACTCGTTTCATATAATATCCATATCGGAAGACTCACGAGCGAAAGCGTAAATACATCTGAAGTCGGCGTAATAATAGCTGCCACCACAAGAATAACCACGATGGCGTGTTTGCGGTATTTGCGCATAAAATCGGCCGACAGGAATCCCAGTTTGGCGAACAGCCACGATAGAATTGGTATCTCAAAAACAAGCCCCATTGCCAACGACATGGTCATCAGCGTGGAAATGTAGGATTGCAAGGCAATCATGTTTTCCACTTCACCGCTGACCTGATAGGTTCCCAAGAAACGGAACGTCAGCGGGAAAATCAGAAAGTAGCTGACCGCCACACCCAAGGCGAACATAGCATAGCCGCCTCCGACCACCTGCACCACATATTTCCGCTCATTAACATATAAAGCAGGCGATACGAAGCGAAACAACTGGTAGAGGATGTATGGCGATGCACAGAGAACACCTGCACATAGTGCGGCTTTCATGTGGATGATGAACTGCCCAGCCAGTCCCGTGTTGATGAGCTTCACGAGAAAATCCGGCGCACCGGATTCCGTCACCAGACCGCCGAGCGAATAGAGCAGGCGGTAGGTAATGAAGTCTGCATCTTTGGGCGCGAGGATGACTGCGAACAGCTCTTCTTTGAAGCAGAATGCTGCCACGCCGAACACGACGGCCACGAGCAGGCTCTTAACGATAGCCGCCCGCAGCACGTCGAGATGTTCCCAGAAAGATTGTTTGTCCGTATCAGCCGCCATCCGCTTATTCTTTTTTCACCGGTTCCTCCTCGATCTCTTTCTCCATATTGTTCATCCCTTCCTTGAACGAACGTACTCCCTTGCCGAGACCTTTCATCAGTTCGGGAATCTTCTTGCCACCGAAGAACAGCAGCACGACCAATGCGATCAGTAGCATTTCCTGCATACCCAGACCGCCGATAAATAAGGGCGTTATCATATTGGTTTTGTTTTAATTCGATATATCTGCTCTATAACCAACGTATTGCATCGTTACATGAATCCGTAGCATGACTACCCGAAACATTTACGTCCTAATTCGTAAGCCTGTCGACTGTATTCCGTGTCATTCACCGCACCCGTCGGCCACATTCCCTCCGCCACGACCGTTCCACAGTCTTTCCATCCTAAATACCGGAGCAGCGTATGGTAATGCGAGAGCATCGGCTCGGCTTCTTCCGCAGCTGTATCAGCGTATGCCATCAGCAAGGCCGACCGTTTCTCGCTTCCCTTGACCTGCCCGTTGAGCGCATAGAAGCGGTCTATCACGGCTTTGAGCTGCGAAGAGAATCCGAAGTAATACATTGGCGTGGCGAATACCACCATATCGGCGGTCACAAGGTGCGGACGAAGCTGCCCGAAATCGTCGTTGAATATACACTGACCGTTCATTCCGCAACGGTTGCAGGCGATGCAGGAAGAAACCTTGCGCTGGGCGCAATCGAAATGGTACACCTCGTGTCCGGCTTCTTCCGCACCCTTGATGAATTGTCCGGCCAAATGATTGGTATTCCCGTTCCGGCGCGGACTTCCTGTCAATACTACTATTTTCATTTTCTTATCCGTTTTATCGTTCAACAATTCGGCTGCCTTCGCTATCCCGACTCCGGAAAGCAGGGTTGCTCCGGCTGCTGCACCGACAGTCTTTATGAATTTTCTTCTGTCCGTATCAGTTCAACTTTTTTCATTTAACCACTTTGATAGATGGTCTGCCACTTCTGATATTATTCAAGTCAGGCAACAGGAAATGCGTGTGACGCATAGTTCTGTTTCCGCCAACTGATACCCCGATACGATTTATCGGTTACCACGGGAAATTATCCGGGTCGTTCTGTTCATACGCACGTTGGTTGCGGTTCAGACCGGTAATAATCTCCATTTCGGAAGGCGAAAGCTCGAAGTCGAAGATACGGATATTCTCGTCCGTGTACGCATCGTTGTCGCAGCGGGGAATGGTGACCAGCCCGCGCTGCATGTGCCAACGCAGGATGACCTGTGCGGCAGATTTACCGTGCCGGGCGGCAATCTCGCCGATTGCAGGGTCATCGAGCACGCCGGTAACGCCCTGTCCCAACGGTCCCCATGCTTCCACCTGAATACCCTTGCGGAACGTATAGCCCACGACATCGTGCTGGGTCATGTACGGCTCGATCTCGATTTGATTGACGACGGGACGTATGCGTGCATACTCCAGCAACTCGTCGAGATGGTGCGGGTTGAAGTTGCTCACGCCGATACTGCGGATTTTCCCCTTGTCCACGTATTCCTCCAATATCTGCCAAGTCTCCTTGATATGTCCTTTTACGGGCCAGTGGATGAGTACGAGGTCGATGTAGTCCGTTCCGAGGTCGGCAAGACTTTTGTCAAGCGACTGCCGCACGGTGCCGCCTCGCATTTCCATAGTGTTCACTTTCGTGGTAATGAACAGCTCTCGGCGGTCTATTCCGCTCCGGCATATGCCTTCGCCCACCTCTTTCTCGTTTCCGTAGCCCTGTGCCGTGTCGATCAGGCGGAACCCGACCTTGATTGCATGGCATACTCTTTCTGCGGCATTATCCTTGACCAAGAACGTGCCGACTCCCAATTGCGGCATTTCCATGCCGTTGTTCAGTTTTACAGTTGGTACTTTATTCATTTCCTGTGCGTTTGTTTGAATTGCCATCCCCCATACAAAGGCAATGGCAAGGATTGTTTTCAATCTGTTTCTCATTCTATTTATTGTTTATCACATCGCCGTATATCCTCCGTCCATCGCCCAAGTCTGTCCGATGGCAAAGCCGGCATAGTCGCTGCAAAGGAGCAGCACCATCGAAGCGATTTCTTCTGCCTTGCCGACACGCCCCAACGGGATGGCGTCGATGACACGTGCCATGTGGTCGGGCGACTGCTCGATGGCCTGACGTACCATCGGTGTCTCGCAGGTGCCGGGGCAGATAGCGTTGATGCGGATTCCCTGCCGGGCATACTCCAACGCCGCCGATTTGGTCAGTCCCAGTACACCGTGCTTCGAGGCGTTGTAAGCCCCGATGCAGGGGATGCCTACCAGACCACCCTGCGACGAGCAGTTCACGATGGCTCCCTTGCCGTGCTTTTTCATCTCGACAAGTTCGTACTTCATACAGTTCCACACGCCACGCAGATTGACCGAAATTACCCGGTCGAAATCCCAGCCTTCGGTTTCCGCCAGATCTTCCCGCACGGCGGCATGTATGCCTACGTTATTATAGGCTATATCCAACTTGCCGAAAACAGCGACCGCCTTTTCGACAGCCGCTTTCACTTGTACCTCGTCCGATACGTCACACCTGATACCGATGGCGTTGTGTCCTTCCGCTTCCAGTTCCTTGGCACGGTCTGTTACCCGACTATCCAAATCGGCCATGACAACCGACGCACCGGCTTCGGCAAACATCCGTGCGGCGGCATAACCGATACCGCCAGCCGCACCCGTAATAAATGCCACTTTATTTTCAAAACGTATTTCCATAGTGAATCAAAGTTTTTCCGTATCAGACATATCACGGGTAATACTCACGCTTTGACGGACATAGAGCGTGTCATCATGTATAAGACGAACGGCAAGCCCGACAACGGAGGGGATGGTCGAAACAATCCTTTCGCTTGTTCGCCTTTGAAAGTCAATGTGAAATCATCCTTATCCCCGTCCCGTAAATACCCCGGACGAAGTACCGTGTAATCCAGACCGCTGTTTTCCACAATATCCGCCGCTTTGCGGTTGGGTATTTGGTCGGGATTGTTTCTAACATTGTCTTCATCGTCCATGTCCGCCGGAATCTCATCGTAGATTCCCACGGCTCCCATAAAGATAATACGGCGTAAACCGGCTTTCTTCATGGCTGATACCGTTTTTTCAGCGATAACGGGCAAATCGTCGCCCGATATGGCGCAATACACCACATGGCAACCCGCCATCGCCTGCTGCAAATCATCCGCTTTCATGGCGTCACAATCGACGACATGGCATCGCTCACTTTCGTGATAGCAAGCCGAGGCATGACGGGATGCAAGCGTCAGATGACACTCTTCGTCATTGCTCAGCTTCTCGACAAGAGCTTTCCCGAATGTCCCGGATGCTCCTAAAATCAGAATTCTTTTCATGCTTGAATTATTTTAGTTTTAACCAGTTGTTTCCGAATGAAGTCTGTTCGGTCTCCGCATGACCGCGTATGCCATATACCGGCAATCTGTCGAGTTCGGAATCCAGCCTGTCGAACTCTTCATCTGTCAGTTGCATTTCGCACGCCCGCAGATTCTCCATGATGCGCTCTTTGTTCTTCGAGCCGGGAATGGGCACGACATTCGTATATTTACGGAGCATCCAAGCCAAAGAGACCTGCGCTGGAGTCGCCTGCTTTTCTGCGGCAAAACTCCTGAGCATTTCGACAATGGGCATATTGCCGGTTATGTTCTCCCGCTTCAGTTGTGGAACCCATACACGCACGTCATCGACCTGGCCGAACTCCGTATCCGGTGTAATTTTTCCGGATAAAAGTCCGCTGGCGACAGGTGAGAACGGCACAAAAGCAATCCCGTTTCCCACGCAAAAAGGAATGACATCTTTTTCAGAAGTGCGCTCCACCATAGAGTAGATATTCTGCACGGCACCTACGGGCGTTACGGCATGCGCCGCTTCAAGTTGAGCCTTGTCCACCGTCGAAATGCCCCATTCGCGGACAAGTCCCTCCTGAATGAGCCTGCCCATCGCATGGGCGACCTCCAGATTGTCCACCTCCATGTTGATGCGGTGCAGATAGTACAAGTCCACGTAATCGATCTGCAAATTCTTTAACGAGCGTTCAAGGTGGCGGCGGACGGCAGCATAAACGGAGCCGCAATCTTCAACCGCCTCAGGCCGGATATGCAGTTTTGTGGCAATCACAACCTCATTGCGAAAGCCTCTGACCGCACGCCCGACAATCTCCTCGTTATGTCCGGGATAATAAAGCTCCTTCCCGTATCCTTCTGCCGTATCGAAAAAATTGCATCCATAGCCGAACGCTTCCCGAATGGCTTCTTCGGCATATCCTGCGCCCGGTACTTGGCCGTATCCGTGGGAGAATCCCATACAGCCCATGCCTATTTCACTGACGCTTAAACTGCGAATCTTTCTTCTTTTCATAGCTTGCAGTTATCTACCCAGTTGCGAATGCTTTTCTCATCGGCACGATTAAGCAGGCGTCCCTCTCTCCAGTTCAGCGCGGGATAGGTTTTCTTCAACGCCGCCGCGCTGCCCGCGAGCGTGCTGCCTCCGGATGTGGCGAACGGGATGACTGTTTTGCCCTTCAGGTCGTGGCTTTCGATGAACGTATTGATAATGCGCGGCGCGAGGTCCCACCAGATGGGATAACCGATGAAGATGACATCGTAATCGGCGATGTTTTCCTTTCTGCCTTTGATTGCCGGACGCGATTTAGGGTCGTTCATCTCTACCGAACTGCGCGACCGCTTGTCATTCCAGTCGAGGTCGGCACTTGTATAGGGTTGTGCAGGCACAATCGCATAAAGCTCTCCGCCCGTAACATTCGCCAGTTTTTCGGCCGCTCGTGCCGTCGTTCCCGTCGCCGAGAAATAGGCTACCAATATTTTATGGTTTAATCCTCCTTTGTTCATATCCTGTCTTTGTTGTGCGCCGGTGTCGGTAGCCATGCCGACCACCGACAGCAATATCAATAAAAATCTATACATGCGGCTGATTATTTAAGTTTGTCATACTCTTCGTCGGTAACGGGTTCCAGCCATTCATTGGAAGCGTTTTCGCCTGCAATCTCGAACGCCAGATGCGCGAACCAGCTGTCGGCTGCCGCACCATGCCAGTGCTTTACATTGGCCGGAATGTGGATGACCGTTCCGGGCAAAATCTCTATCGCCGGTTTACCCTCTTCCTGATACCAGCCGTGCCCGGCCACACCGATAAGCATCTGTCCGCCGCCTTTCGTGGCTTTATGGATGTGCCAGTTGTTGCGGCAGCGAGGCTCGAAAGTCACGTTGGAAATATTCACCTGCTCACGCGAAACCGGTGCGAGGTAACTGTTGCCGGTGAAATATTGGGCATACGCCGTGTTGGGTTCGCCGATGGGGAAAATCATTTTGCGTTGGAATGCAGCTTTTGCATCCTCTCCGGTCGTCTCTTCCGCCCATACCTCTTTCGCCAGACGGAATGCCGCCCATGCCTTCGGCCAACCCGCGTAAAAACCGATATGCGTGATAATTTCGGCGATTTCGGTGCGGGTGATACCGTTGTTCTTCGCCGACTGCAAATGATATGTCAGCGAGTTGTCTGTGATACCTTGACTGATGAGCGAGGTAATCGTCACCAAGCTGCGGTCGCGAAGACCGAGTTTGTCGGTGCGGCTCCATACCTCGCCGAAAAGGACGTCGTCGTTGAGTTCTGCGAATTTCGGGGCGAACCCGCCTAACTGATCGCGCCCTGCTGTCTGTACTATCTTTTCCTGTGCCATAACATTAAATGTTAAAACGGTGAATACTGAAATTAAAATAATTCGGTTCATGATTCTTTATTGAATGAAGTTATTGATTCGGTTCGCGGGATTGAGCGGCGTCTGGTCAGACAACACCAGCGACTTGACCATGTGCAGCGTCCCCTGCTTGTATTTTTGGAAATGTTCGGAAGCGATATGCTTCTCGTAGGCTTCACGGCTCGCATAAGTTTCGAGGATGGTTACCTTGCAGGGATTCTCCTTTTCGCTGACTGCGTACATCGTCAATACGCCCGGTTCGGTACGCAGGGAGACTTCGCCCACCTCGGTCGCGTATTTCATGTACTCGTCGAGATGCTGCGGGTAAACCTCGATTTTCGACAGGCGCACGATACCGTCGGCGGTCATCGGCTCCTTGGCGCACATTCCCGGCTGCTTGTCCAAGTTCAGGCATTTGCCGATAATCTCTCCGGTGGCGATGTAGGAATAGGTCGGAAACTCGAACAGCACGGGTTTCAACCGTGTATAATCGAGTTTCCCGTTGCCGTCAAGCACTTCGGGTGCAGCGTAAGTGTTGGCAATCGAGCAGATAAAATTGTCGAAGCCGTCCGACTTGTATATATCCACCACGTTGCATTCCATCACAAGCGGCGATGCGTCGATTACAGGACTTCCGTTTTCGCCCCAGTGGAATAAGAACTCGTGTGACTTGTCCGTGTTAGCCCCACTCACGCTTCCCACATAGTCTGCCTTTGGAAGCATCTTCCTGTCAACGAGATTGACGGATAGTTTCTTGGACTCTATGATGCCCTGATTGGTATAATGCTTGTCGCTCATGCTGACGAGAATGCGGTCATGCCCGATAATACCGACATGCGCCACAAGGAGCCAATTCACCTTACCATTTACTTCAGCTCCCACCACAGTTACGGGCATAGGGTAAAGAGCCAGTTTGCTACCGATATTTTTCTTTTCCGTTATCATCATTTCTTTATCTTTTAGTTGTGAAGCATTATCGCTCTTACACGCAGAAGCGAGTATTAACGCGAGAATACAAACTGCATTTATAAAACGTATCTTCATTACTTGTTCATATTAAATAGTTTATAGGCATTGCTCCAAAGTATGCCATCAATATGCGGAGCCAGCATATCATCGGATTTCAGCGCCGAACGGAGTTTATTCAGGTTCTCGGTCAGCACGGCGGCCGGTTGATAGGGATAATCCGAACCATACATGAGATGATCCGGTGTGGTAATTGCCAACAGCATTTTAATGACTTCGGGAGTTACTCCTCCTGCAAGGTCGTAGTATAAGTTCTTCAGGTTGGCTTCCCAGTCTATGGAATTCATCAGCCCTTTGGCGAGCATAGCCGGATGCACCATTTTCATCCGAGGCAAGGCAAGCGGCAAGAATGAGCCGCAGTGAGGAATGACAAACCGTATGTTCGGATAGCGTGCCGGGACATTGTGGACAATCATATTGACAACCGTTCGCGTCGTCTCAGCGGGATATTCGTAAATAGCAAGCGGAGTTGCTGCTATCAGAGTATCATTGACCGGCACGGGTTTGTGTGGATGCAGGATTACGACGGCATGTCGTTCGTTCAATACGCTCATCAACGTGTCGAGAGCCGGGTCGCCCAAATATTGCCCGCGACTGTTGGTCGCCAATTTGATACCGTCTGCACCGAGAGTATCGAGAGCATATACGGCTTCTTTAATGGCAGCTTCGACATCGGGCAACGGTAATGAAGCGCAGAAAAGGAACTTGCCGGGATAGTCCGACTTCAATCGGGCACTTGCCTCGTTATAAAAGCGGACAATCCGGGTGCATTCGTCAGTGTTGCCGTAATACGGTTGCGGAGCCGACATCGAAAGTATAGCCTTTCCGATACCGGCATTTTCCATAAATTCCAGATGGGTGTCTATATCCCATTGCGGCAACGGGAATGTCTCTTTCATTGCGGCCCCGTGTCTTTCCAGAAATTCGGTGAACTCGGGAAAGATATTGTGGCAATGTACGTCTATGACTTGTTGCGCATTAGATGTGTATATTGATAACATGCCTACTATGCTGATTAACAAATGTTTCATAAATTATATTCATTTGATTTCACCAACTCTTTCCATTCGATATGATTTTTACCGTTTTTTGTTGTTACAGATAGATGAACGAGTTTACTGTCTTGTGTAGCTCCGTGCCAGTGCTTTACATTAGCCGGTGTATTTATCACATCACCACGCTTTATAAGGCGTTTCGGCTTGCCTTCCTCTTGGTAAAATCCTTCTCCATCCAATATCAACAATACCTGATCTGCATCAGGATGAATATGCCATGAATTGTAACTTCCTGGCTCGAATATGAGGTGATGAATGTCATATTCAGGTTTTATTACAACCGTGGAAATACAGATTTTTCCGGTATAATGTTCTGACCGTACTTCTTGCCCTCGATTGAAAATCAAACTGTCATACAGCATACAAGGATCTGATAATGACTGCTTGGGGAAATTTATATTTGTTTCATGGGATGAAGCATAAACTTCCATACCGAATATAATCGCCATGACAAAACTGACAACTATGCCTATATATGTTTTCTGTTTCATATAATTCCGCATTTGGAGTTAAATCATCGGCATTTCCCAAGCACCTCTCGTATCTACACCGGTATTTTCAGCCGTCTCTTCCAAAACTTTCATTTCATCGTCGGTCAGTGTCACCTTTATGGCTTCAAGCGCATCCTGCACCTGAGCGGGTTTCGTCACACCGATGATCGGTGTCGTTCCTTTGCCAATCGCCCAAGCCAGAGCAACCTGTGCCGGAGTGATGCCGTATTTGTCGCCGACTGTGCGCATCGCGGCAACAAGTTTTTCGATTTGCGGCAATAGCGGGTTGTAGGTATCACCGCGTTGGCTTCCGGCAGGTAGCGGATGGGCTGTGTCATATTTTCCACTTAATGCGCCCTGTTCCAGCACCATGTATGCCCAGAAGTCGATGCCGTTTTCCTTGCAATAATTCAGGATGCCGGCTTTCTCCGACGAACGGTAAAGGAGGCTGAAATGGTTCTGCACAGCGGAAATATGCACTCCCTCTTTGGAAAGAATCTCTTCCGCACGCTTGATCTGTGCAAGGTTGTGGTTGGAGACACCCACACGTTTTACTTTGCCGTTTTTCACGAGGTTGGCAAGGAACGGAGTCCACCTCTCCACATCCGCCGGATTGTGAATCCAGTAGATGTCGATATAGTCCGTGCCGAAACGTTCGAGACTGCTACCCAGCATATCTTCTACCGGATTAACGGAATCCCCAGCAATCTGGGGAGTAAACTTCGTTGAGATGAGTACATCTTCACGGTTGTGCTCTTTGGTGAATGCGGCAAGTAAGCTTTCCGAAGCACCCATGCCATAAACTACAGCAGAATCCCACAGGTTCAGACCTCCGGCCATTGCCGCATCGAATACGGGCTTCAGTTCATTCACCCCGAGGTTGTTTCCGAATACTTGGTTGCCACCGGCGAATCCTACGCCCCACGACCATGTGCCTAATGCAATTGAAGGTAATTTCATTTTTTCCATCTCTAATTCTTATTTTGTTATATGTTTCATAATTTTTGCCGGAACGCCGCCCACGACCGTATTTGCCGCAACGTCTTTTGTTACAACGGCTCCTGCCGCAACGACAGCGTTGTCTCCGATAGTCACGCCTTGCAGGATAGTCGCATTGGAGCCGATCCAAACGTTCTTACCCAGCACGATGGGAGCTGGGTAAGTGGTTTTCCGCTTTTCGGGCGAAAGTCCATGATTGAGCGTAGCAAACACTACGTTGTGTCCAATCTGGCATCCGTCGCCTATCGTGACTCCGCCGTGATCCTGAAAGTGGCAGCAGGCGTTGATAAACACATTTTCACCTACGGTGATGTTCTTACCGAAATCCGCATAGAGGGGTGGGAAAACGCGCAGCGATTGCGGAACTTCATATCCGAACAGTTTGGATAACAGTCCACGCACTTCATCCGGCGTATGATAAGCAGTATTCAGGCGGAACGTGATGCGACGGGCCTCATTGCTCATATCGTCCATGAAACGGTGGATTTCCTCCGTATCGAGAGGCTTCCGTGTCTTTACGTATGTCTTGAAATCTTCTATCGTCATATTTATTGCCTTTCGAATTTTACTGCTATATCTCCTCCGATATTCAGAGCCTCGATGCCGTCACCGTCGATACGGCCTATTTTAATCAGGTCGTTGCTATGCGACCAGCTCTTGCAGAAAATCGCCACGTTGCCCCACGGCACATAAATCGTGATGTCGCCGGGCGTGGGCGCACAGCCGCGTGTCACGCCTTCGGTCGTCAGAGCCGGACCGGGATAAAATATTTTCTCGGTCGTGTTGTTGTAATCGTTCAGTGTAACCTCTAACGGCAGACGGGAAAGAAAATCCCTGCCTGCGGCATTGTCCTCCATCGTGGCGGTAATCGTGCGGTCGCCGACCGTAATGTTCACTTTCAGAGAAGTTTCATCCGGAGTATCCGGTTTATCCGATTCTTCCCGCCCTGCTCCGATTTCTTCGAGCCATGCAGGAACACGGGTCGCCATTTGCGAAAGCCCCGAAGATGTCAGCAACAGGGTCCGGTCGATTACCGTCGCTTCCGGGCATAGGCTGCGTGCTTCACTTACCGATGTGGAGATACCGCTGCTGCCGCTGGTGGCGAACAGTGCGATTCGTTTTCCGGCAAGTTTTGCTGCGTGTTCGTGCAGGAATGTCTGCATCGATGTCGCCATGCTGCTATACCAGATGGGATAACCGACAAATACGATGTCATAGTCATCGAAATTTTCCAACGAAGTCTTGATCGGAGGATAGTTGCCCTGACGGATAGCCGCCAGCTCTTCCTGCGAGCGTTCCAA
>CADFRV010000038.1 GCA_902836725.1 Muribaculaceae bacterium | reverse complement strand
CTGGCTTTGTGGTGTGCCGAGACGGTGGTAATATATGCGGTGGTTCTCATTGGCGTTGGAGAACTCTTTTCCTTCTTCGGGGCGGTCGTATGCCGAGTAGAAGAATCCGTCCTTGTACCATGCCGCATCGGTGAATTTCGCCCATTCGATATGGTCGTCGAGCAACTTGCCTGTCTCGGTGTCTACTACGAATATTTCTGTCCAGTCGGAGCCGTTTCGCGAAATAGTGTAGGCCACGTATTTGCCATCGTGACTCATGGTCAGACCGGTGAGGGCCACTGTGCCGTCGTCAGACAGTATATTCGGATCAAGGAAGATTTCTGCCTCTCCGCCGGGTGTCGCCGAACGGTAGATGACCGACTGGTTTTTCAGGCCGTCGTTCTTGGAGAAATAGTATCTCCCGTCATGCCACTTCCAGGGGGTACCCTGCTTGGTGTAGTTGTTGAAATCAGATATGCGTTTGCGCAGTCTGTCGCGGAACGGGATCTTCGAAAGGTAGTCTTCGGTCACTTTACGCTCGGCCTCCACCCATGCGAGGGTGTTGGCGGCGGTATCGTTTTCCAGGGGACGGTATGGGTCCGCCACTGTCATTCCAAAATATGTGTCGGTTGTGGTGTCGGACGGCGCATCAGGATATGTGATCCGTTCGTTGGTCGAGGAGCATGAAGCAAGCAAGGCCATGGCTGAGAGGTAAACAGGAGTTTTCATTTATGTCGTGAGATGATTAGTAATCTGTCAGGCTGTTTCCGGCCTTTTTCAGTTTCTGTTCTCCTTGCGGCGTTTTGCCGTGCGCTTCAGATTGAAGTGCAGGAGCACGATACAGAGCAGGCACAGGGCAGTGCCTCCGAAATAGAGCAGGCCGGATGTGGCTCCGCTTGCATATGACGGCCATCCGAGCACTACCATTACTGCCAGATAGATGAAAAGGATCGCAGGTATGATTATAGCACGCATTGTATCGAATTGATGTGATTAACTGTTGTGGCGTAACTCTTGTCCGGCAGCCAGTTCTTCCATTATATAGGGCGATACAGAGGGATCGAATTTTCCGGCTGTAAGATGGTTGTATATAAGCTGGCATGCCCAGGCATCGATGGCCGCATAATTCTGCTGATTGACAGTCAGCTCCTGTGCCTCCCAGTTGGTGAGGCGCTGGTTTTTCGATATCCTCTGGTTGAAAATGATACCGAAAATACGCTGCAGGCTGTTGTCGGCGATTTCGTAATCTTTTACGAATGACTGAAGTTCCACGAAACCGGCAGGAGAAAATTCCGCTATTTTCCCGATGGAATGGAAATCGTCTTTAAGTGACAGGCCGATTTTCTGTATGTCGTCGCGCTCGAGAAATTTCACGAGTGCGTCAAGGGATCCTATCTGCTTGAGACGGAAGAGGAAACATTCGTCATCAACAGAAATCTGCATCAGGCTTACATTATAGTGGCGGTATTTCTGGAACGAGGGTCTGGTTTCTGTGTCAAATCCGACCTGGGAGACTTTGTTTAGATATGCGAGTGCGCTTTTGCATTTGGACGCTGAGTCCACAAGGATCACTTTCCCGGGATATTTTACCTCGGGAAGTTCCATGAGCTGTTGTTTTGAAATGCTGAGCATCTCCTGATTGATATCGTTTTATTCTACAAAGTTAGTGATTTGTGTCGAAATAACTCCGTTTAAAAAATTTAAATACCCATCCTGGGCACATCAAGGATCTGTGCGGCGGGAAATTCGCGTGCGAGATAGCGTGCTATGAATGCACGGGTGTCCTCAGCGATCAGCGGATCGGAATCGAAATATGTATTGTACAGCACGGTATGGAGCTGTATTCCGCGGCGTGCTATCGCCTCGAACGACAGGATGGTATGGTTGATGGATCCGAGACCGCCGTGTACGACGAGCACGAGCGGCAGTCTCCTCGATGCCACATAGTCGATTGTGAAAAATGTGTCGGTGACCGGTACCATAAGCCCTCCCGCGCCTTCTATGAGTACGCAATCGTAACGTCCAGTCAATTTTTGCGTAGAATTGTCTATCGTTTCGAGCGGTATGTCGCGGTGGTCTATGCGTGCTGCGAGTTGTGGCGAGCACGGATGGGTGTATATCAGCGGGGCGGTTGTGCCGTCGATGTCTTCGGGGAGGAGTTCACTGCCAATGAGTTCGCGGTGGCGCACTATGTCCTCCGACATATCGGTGCATCCTGTCTGTATGAATTTCTGGGTAACGACGGTATGACCTTCGTCCATGAGTTTTTTTGCAAACCACGCGGTGCAGTAAGTCTTGCCTGCATCAGTGTCTATTCCGCTTATAAAAAAGACTTTATCCATGAGCTTTCTGTAAAATAAGATAGAGAGGACGGTATGTGAGGGGAGCGGTCCCGTCGGGTTGAAGGGGATAGGAACGCATCAGTTTAATGGCTGATGACTGTGCGCCTTTATCGCCCCCGAGAGCGTTGACACCGGTCAGTTTCAGGTGCCTTAACAGTTCGTTTACCGATGGGAAAAATACCTGTCTGTTTTCCTCTCCGCTGTATAGTATTTTCAGACCGCATTCGCGTGCGGTGGCTGTGAGTATGTTGTGCGACGGGTAACTGAGCGAGCGCCCGGTGACGGCTTCAATTTCGCGGTATGTGCCGTTTCCATACATCGCCATTGCCGCAATGCCGCCTGGAGCGAGTACCCCGGGCAATATCCTGATGAATCGGGGTATGGAATGGAACCATTGCATGGTGGAGGCGGACAGGAGGAGATCCACGCTTCCGGCAGTGACGGATGAGATTGTCGTCTCGGCATCGCAGCGTATGATCTCGGTCTCAGGGGGCACGCATGAAGGCAGCGGCATATCGGCGATATCCCACAGAGTCAGACGATATGGCGGAAGGTTGTCTGCATAAATCCTGGTCAGTGTGCCGTTTCCCACACCTATCTCAAGCACTTTCAGCGGGGAGTTGCGTAAAGTGCCGATGAAAGGGGAGGTGTGCTCCCACAGTTCCTGTGCCACAGAGGTCTGTACAGATGCGTTTGATCCATATGTGGCTGTGGCGTTGGAAAATTTGTCGGCCACAAGCTGCTTGTCGACCACGTAACGGTCAAGCATCGCCTGCATGTCAGGGAAATGCGGGGAGGCGGGGAGTCTCACCGCCCTCTCCCCCCATGCGGCCTGTTGGTTAGGTTCGGGAAATATGCGGTCCTGTTCCGATATTACAGCTATGTCCCACATCTCTGTGGTCTCGATATTGGGAAGCTCCCCGAATGTGCGCAGTTCCTCCAGAAGGCTGTCGAATGTGCGCTGCGGCGCATGTCCGGTAAACAGCAGGTAGCTCTGGCTGTCGGCAAACATGCGTCGGTGGAATTTTCGCAGTGTAGTTTCAGACAGTCCTGCGAGCGTGCCGCTGAATATGGCTTGTGGTATGCCGAGCGTGTCGTGGATATGGGAAGGGGTGCCGTTGACAGCTACGGCGCGTGTTATGGGTAGCGTATTCTTATATTTTTTCAGGAATGAGGAGGCCACACGCACTCCGAATGACCATCCGAACAATACTGTCTCCGAGTAGTTCCGGACAATGTCGGCCAATGCAGTGTCCTGGTTGCCGCCGTCGCGGTATCCTGTATAGTCATAGACAACCATGATGTCGTAACCGGTTTTCCTGAGTGAGGAGAATGGCGCGGCATCCATTCCCCATCCTAAGAAAAGGAGAATGAGCCTGCTTTGGTTGTCATGTACTATATATTTCTGTTTCATTGATGATTGGTTCCTGTTCGCGGGCGAGGGTCAGATCAGTTCCGCCAGCGCTTTGTCAAGAGTTTCTATATCGCGCGGCAGCATGGCGCATGAGAGAGAGAACCGCAGCCGCTCAGTGCCGGCCGCCACTGTAGGTTTGCGGATGGGGAGTGCCTTTATTCCATAGCGGGAGAGGAGCTGTCTGGACAGTTCCACAGCTTTCTTTGGATCACCGACGATCAGCGGCTGGATGTGCGACGGAGCCACTTTGTGGTCGGTGTAGCGGTTCAGTACTTCGCTTAACTGGACTCCGAGCCGCTGCAGGTACTCCCGGCGGTTGTCTTTCTGTATGAGATTGCCGACGGTAAACCGTGTCCAGGCTGCGCTCATTGGAGGTATGGCGGTGGAGAAGATAAAACTGCGTGCTGTATTCACAAGGTAATCGTGCATGTCGAGTCCCGTAATGGCGAATGCTCCCATCGAGGCGGCGGCTTTGCCGAATGTGCCGACAATAATGTCTATCTCGCCGGGTGCGCTGCTGGCAGCTGCCAGTCCGAGGCCTTTGGGGCCGAGAACACCGAATGCATGCGCTTCGTCCACATAGAGCATCACACCGGGATATTTCCGTTTCAGCGCTATGAGACGCTCCATGTCGGCCCGGTCGCCATCCATGCTGTAGACGCTCTCCACTATTACGAGGATCTGTCTGTAATCGCCGCCTTTTTGCGAGATGATCTCCTCGAGATGATCGAAATCATTGTGGCGGAAACGCTGGAACGGCGCGCGTGACAGCACTATCCCGTCGATGATGCTGGCATGTACGAGCCTGTCGGCCACGATGAGGGTGTTTTTGTCGGCGATGGAGGAGATGAGCCCGGTATTGGCATGATATCCGCTGTTGAACAGTAGCGCTGCGGTATCGGTGCCGCGGCGTTTCTTGTACAGCAGGGAAAGGAACACCTCCAGATTGGTGTATTCAATCTGCCGGGGAGCCAGCAGGCGTGCCGCTGACGAGGTCAGAGGCACAGTGGCCGATATTGGATCGGCGAAAAATTTGGCCTGTAGTGTTGCGTCGGCCGCAAGGCCCATATAATCGTTAGTAGAATAGTCTGTCAGTGTCAGCGGTGTGACTGTCGGGATCTGGCGGTAGTTTCCCTCTTCGTGCAGCTGCTGCAGATGTTGTCTTATTTCCATTTTCCGGAGCGTATTATTTCTATCATCTCATGTGTGAGGCGTCTCATGTCTTCATCCGGAGTGACATATGGGGGCATTACATATATGTTTCTGCCGAAAGGCCGTATCCAGACTTTGCGACGCACGCACTCTTTTTGAAAACGTCCGACATCCACAGGTTGTTTGACCTCGACAACTCCAATAGATCCCAGAACACGCACATCAGCCACATCATCTGTGAGTTCGCGCGCAGGTTCCAGTCCCTCCTCGAGAACCGTCTGCATATGTGAGAGTATGCCGACCATAGGCTGTTTTTCAAGCAGGCGCAGCGACGCGCATGCTATGGCGCATGCGAGCGGATTGGCCATGAATGTGGGGCCGTGCATCAGCACACCCGCTTCCCCCGCCGAGATAGTCCGTGCCACCTCTTCTGTGGTAAGCACGGCACTGAGTGTGAGATATCCTGCGGTAAGTCCTTTGCCCACACACATTATGTCGGGCTGTACACCGGCATGTTCCCATGCGAAGGGGAGGCCAGTGCGCCAGAAGCCCGTGGCTATTTCGTCAAAAATAAGATATATGCCGAATTCGTCGCACAATCTGCGTGTCTCACGCAGGTATTGCGGATGATAGAACCACATGCCGCCGGCACCCTGTACCACCGGTTCGAGTATCACGGCTGCTATTTCTCCTGATTTTTCTTCAAGAAGTTTCCGGAGCGGCGTTATGTCGCCAGGATTCCATTCCCCGTTGAAACGGGAGGAGGGATGTGGCACGAAATAACGTACCGGAAGCGCTGATCCGAATGCGCCGTGCATGCCTGTCACCGGGTCGCAGACGCTCATCGCATTCCATGTGTCGCCATGATATCCTGAGCGGATGGTGGCGAAATTGGTTTTCGCATGTGAGCCGGAGCGGCTAACTGCAGCCTGTATGGCCATTTTCATGGCAACCTCTACTGCCACTGATCCGGAGTCTGCATAAAAAATGTTGTGCATGGAGGGGGGAGCCATGCCGAGCAGCAGCTTCCCGAGATCGATCGCCGGCTGATGGGTCAGTCCGCCGAACATTACATGGCTCATACTGTCGATCTGCGCTTTTGCGGCGGCATTGATTTCCGGATGATTGTATCCGTGTATCGCAGACCACCATGACGACATGCCGTCGATAAGTTCGGTTCCGTCTGCAAGGACTATGCGGTTTTCGTGGGCCGAGGCGACCTTGTATGTCGGTAAAGGATCGATAGCCGATGTATATGGATGCCACAGATGCTCGCGGTCCCAAGGGTCGGAGAGTGAGGTCAGCCAAAGGGTTTCAGTATCTTCCATGTTCTATATATTCCTTATTGCATTGCAAAGATACAAAGAAATCCGGTATTAAACGCCCTCCATACCATGATATTATTTTGTAGAGCTGTGGTAAGACGTTTCCCTGTTAGGCAGGCCAACTTTAAACGGTGCCGGATGTTATAATATCTGAGAGTGGGATGTATAATTATTCTGTTTCACAGTCTGTATGATCCGTATATGAAAGGAAGTGCAAAAGGCAATATTGCCATGACAATCTCAAAGATATTCTCGGGGTTGAATGAGAACGCGCTGCGTTATCTCCTTCCCGCGTGGATGTCGGCTTATTCAGGCGTTGTATTGCGCCTGGTGTTCGGTTGTGTAAGTTTCTGGGTGACGGGAGTATTCACGCGCCGCAGTGCGATCGCTACATCAGCGCGTCAGAAGCTTGGTATGTTCGCTCTCGGCGCCATATGCGTTTTCGGATATATGTTTTTTCTTCTCGAAGGGCTTACATACACTACTCCGATCTCTTCGTCAATTTTCATCAGCATGCAGCCTATATGGGTTTTCACAATCTGTGTCATATTCCTACATGAGCGTGTCACGGGAAGGAAGATCGCGGGTATATTGCTGGGGCTTTCAGGAGCGCTTGTGATTATTCTGACCCAGAAAAGTTCCGATGTGGCTTCAGATCCGTTCCGCGGCAACATGTTCTGTCTGTTTTCCTCTGTGCTGTATTCGTTATACCTTGTATTCGAGAAACAGATGCTTGCCCGCACCGATATGGTGACGGTGACAAAATGGACATTCTTCGGAGGGATGTGCTCCTCTCTGGTGATGATATGTTTTACGGGATGGGACGCTCCGGTATTGAGCCAGCATCTGTTTTCTACACCGATGCTCGTGTTGCTTTTTGTGCTGATATTTCCTACGACGGTGAGCTATTTTCTCATAGCCATAGGGCTGCGGAATCTTTCGGCGACTGTGGTGGCACTTTACGGCTATCTTATTCTGGTGGTTGCGGCTCTTGTGAGCTATGTGCTTGGCCAGGATCATTTTGACTGGTGGCAGATGCTTGCAATGGTGCTTATAGTATTCTCGGTATATTTCGTGGAGATCTCTGAAAGCCGCGAGAACGCCAAGCCCCTCACCGGCAAATGATGTCGATAAATAATGTCGCCCGCAGGTGCCCGATTCAAGAAAGTTTGGCTAACTTTACGGACAGAAACCGTAAAACATCATCAAACCTTGAACCGAAAAGGCAAATTATATTTCAGATATGGCACCATGGGCTCGGCCAAAACCGCGCTCCTGCTCACTACAGCCTATAATTTCGAGGAGCGCGGCATGCGCTACCTCTGTATGAAACCTGTGATAGACACCCGCGACAACAAGAATGTCATAAAATCGCGTATCGGAATAGAGCGTGAATGCAGATGGATCTATCCTGAGACAGACCTCTACCAGTTTGCAAAAGAGTATTTCAAAAGCATCAATGCCGTGGTGGAATGGTTTCTTGTGGATGAAGCCCAGTTTCTGACGGCATCGCAGGTAGACCAGCTCTCGCGGGTGGTAGATGATTTCGGAAGCAATGTGATATGCTACGGACTGCGCACTGACTTCAAAACCAATCTGTTCGAGGGATCCAAGCGCCTTTTTGAGATCGCAGATACGATCGACGAGATCAAATCAACCTGCACGTGCGGTCACAAGACTATAGTGAACGCGCGTATCGATGCCAACGGCGATATTCTTACCGAAGGCGCGCAGGTGGAGATCGGCGGAGACGAGCGCTACATCGCAGTATGCCGCAAGTGCTGGAGAAACAAGCGCATTGAGCAGACCACACGCCACAGTCTGCCGTTCCCCGATCTTCTGGCAGAGATAGAGAAGGAAAAAGACTGCTGACACAAGGTGTGCCGGGTAGTCTTTTTCAGTCGGTTCAGTCAATGGAGCGGGGGAGCGCTATGTCTACAGGCAGGTTGCGGTCCTTGGTCGTGAGAATACCCTCGGGGGTAAGTTCCAGTTCGGCGACCTGTATTGACGATCTGCGCAATTCGTAGGGGATATTCCCGATCTCGTTCTTGTGGTCGCGTGTATGTGCCTCGCGTCTCGGATGTGTGAAATAGAATACGTATGCCCTGTCTCCGGTTACCACCACATCGCCGTGTGCTCCCGAAGGACGGTCGTCAGCACGCGAGGAGGGGGTGTCGAGTATTCTTTGGGGCTGACGTGTCCAGTGCTCGAGATCGTCGGAGGAATACACTCCCATTCCGGCCCATTCGTCTACTATAATCCAGTACTTGTCTTTGAAGCGGAAGGCTTTGGCTCCCTCATGTGGTTTTTCCGCGAGCGCGGGATGGTCGTCGGGTCCTCTCCATGTGTGCAGATCCTTGCTGTCTGCGTAATATGATTTGCTGTCCCATTTGTACCACATGCGCCACTCGCCGTCTGGTTTCTGCAGCAGGGTGGCGTCTATCACATTTTCTTTGGGAAGGACAGCGGGACCTTCGAAAGTCCATTTCCACAGATCGGGGCTGGTGTAGTGCATCATTACAGCCTGTCCTCCCCAGTGGTTTCTCACCCCCTTTATATATGAGACGAACATGTGGTATTTGCCGTCGTGCCATACCACATCCGGTGCCCAGAATGTATTGTGGCCAGGCTCGAAATCAAGATCAAGTGTGCCGCGGTAAACCCATGTGGCTCCTCCGTCGTCGCTGGATGCCACCCCGATAGGATTTCCATAGCAGTATGCCACGTCTGCTGTCTCGCAGTTGGCGCGGCGTTGTGTGTAGAGCATCCACCACTCTTTGGTATCCCTGTTGAATACCAGGCATGGATCGGCGGCTCCGTCTGTGACAGGATCACGGTAAAGAGGCGCTGGCGCTTCGGCGGCATTGAGGAGAGATGCACCGCATAATATGGCGGCAATAGCGGCAAATAGTTTTTTCATATATTACTGAGTATTTTGGAAATTTGCCGCAAAGATAGCATTTTATTTCAGTTCGCCGGAGTATATGGCGCGGACTTTTCCTACAGGCAGTTTCCCTTCGAGCAGCAGCGGTATGCGGTCTGTGCCCGAGGATATCCATGCGTCCATATTGTCGGAGCTTGTCTTGCCGCCGGCGGTGGTAAAAGTGAAGGTGATGTGGTAGCTCGGGTATTTCTTCTTGTCGATCTCCACATCTTCTTTCCCTTGATAGTGGATCGTGAGACGCTCTTTTTTCTTGCCGGAAAAGACATTCAGTGTCACCGATTCCCCTTTTTTCATCGTGCCGTAAGGTATGCGGCGCATGTAATAGAATGCCGAAAGCATATCCATAGTCAGGCCGCTGGCAGTGTGGGTGAGGTCGTCGAGGCGGCGTATCTCGGTCTCTTTTTTACGCTTGCGCCACATCTGCGCATGCGCGGTCACGGAATCGGCCTGACGTTTGTAATGCAGAATGTCGTGGTCGTAGGCTCCCCCTTCATGCGAGATCTTCTCATAATATGACGGGTTGAAAGTCTTTTTGTCGATCATCCCCTTCAGAGTGTCGCGGACCATGAAAAATTTGTCGGCCCAGGGAGCTGAGGCCGCGCTGAGATGGGCACGGAATTCTTTCTCCGACGCCTCGGGATATGTGGTTATGACGGCAGATCCGGCTTTTTTGTTGATAAGTCCCCATTTGTACATCACGTCGTATGTGATACGCTCCTTGGGGACGTTCCATTCATTTCCGGAGGCTGCCGCTGTCAGCGATAATGCCAACAGCGCGGATGCGATTAGTCTTGTCAGTTTCATGTCACATTAGACACTTGCGGGATGCGATGGTTTAACCTGGTCATTGATATGACGGCATGGAACCGAGTGTCCCGGCACTCAGATAACGGCATTCCATGTGCCCTACGGAAAGGGTTCCTTTTATCAGGAGAGGTGTGCGGTCGGCGCCTGTAGCGATCCAGACTTCCATGCTGTCGGATTTGCCGCTCTGGCGCGACGTGAATGTAAGCGTGATATGGAAGGTCTCTCCCGATGTCTCCAGTGTTTCCTTGCCGAGGTATGAAATGTCAAGCGCCTCCACCTGGTCGCTTTCAGTTATGCCAATGTGAAAATGCTGTCCGGCCTGATACTTTTCGTAATCGATTTGGCGCATATAGTAGAAAACGCCCAGGAGGTCTGTCGTCAGACCGGATCCGTAGTCGCTTACATGCGAGTGGACGGTATTGCCCTGGATGGTCTCAATGTTGAAAATTCCTTGTTCATGACTGATATTCTGTGTGGAATTGAGTTGCACCGCATCAGACATTATGGAACCGACAATAGTGTCTTGCGCTTCATAATAATGACCGAAGAGATCAATTGATTTTCCTGAGAGTGTCGCTGTAAAAGTCCCTGTACCGGGGATATTGCATGTGCTGACTTTCGCGATACCGACATAGGCATCTATCCCCATTTGAATCGCACGCTGTAGTGCAGTTCTTCGTCAGGTACAGTCCATGCGTTAGCACCGGGGATGGCTGTGAGTAGCGCCGTAAGCAACAATATGAATGATTTTTTCATTTTAGTCTGTGCTAAATCGTTCGGTTATTTTTAAGTAACAGTTCAAAATAATTTTGACCAGTTACTTATCAGTTGTATCTGAGATCTACAAAAGGCACTGTATGATCGGGGGGAGGTGTGCCATATATGTGACGGCTTACCAGATCGGAGATGTTTACCAGTGGGAGGGGATAGTCCCGCAGGAATGTATTCTCCAGTTTCTGTGCGAGTATCCCACGCAATGCACCGACGGCTACGCCATACATGATGGTCATAATTCTGGGAGGTAATTCGATATCTCCGGTTTCGTTGGCGTCAAGATCCCTGAAAGGTTCTATGTCGAAAAATACCTCGATGCTGAACGACAGCAGGTTATGGCGCATCTGTCCGCGCATATAGTTATAGTTTGTGCCTATGACAAGCGACACACAGTGGCGCGCGGGACGGTCGTGAAAACCGGATTGGATAGTAACGGTAATGCCGGAACCGTCATATCTCATGAGTTCCCAACGGTTTATGCTGTTCCGGTCGCTCAGCTCCCGGATCTTGGCAATTCTGATATTCAGTTCTTGATCTTTCACATATTTTTAACGGTCATGCCTCACTGTTGGTTCATTGAAAACCATCAGGTATGCGGAAATATAGACTGCGCACAGATGGGATGTGCAGATTGTGTTTGGATGGAAATATATTAAATGTTAAATTTGTACACCTAATTTTATCCAACAGTCTAATAAATACTCATAACCATGAAAAAGAAAGTGGGCTCCAAGCCACTGTTGCTGTCGGCAGTGGCGCTGATACCTGGTGTCGCGCAGGCACAGAAATCACAGGCAGACAAACCGAACATAGTGATTATCAACATCGATGACATGGGATACTCGGACCCGTGGTGTTTCGGAGGCGATTATGCTCCAACTCCGAATATTGACAAAATGGCGGAGGAGGGATTGAGCCTGAGGCAGTTTTATACGTCGTGTCCGATCAGTTCCCCTTCGCGTGTGGGGCTAACTACCGGAATGTATCCTACACGTTGGGGTATAAACACATTCCTGCAGGAAAGAGCCGGAAATGCACGCAATGAGCAGAATGATTTCCTTGACTCCGATGCGCCGTCGATGGCGCGTGCCCTGAAGGAGGGTGGCTATGTTACCGGTCATTTCGGAAAATGGCATATGGGTGGAGGACGAGACGTGAAAAACGCCCCGGCCATACCGAAATACGGATTCGACGAGTATTCCTCGACATGGGAAAGTCCAGATCCAGATCCCAAACTCACATCGAGCAACTGGATATGGGCGGCTACGGATGAAGTGAAAAGGTGGGACCGCACAGCATATTTCGTAGACCGGACACTTGATTTCCTGTCGCGCCACAAAGGTGAGCCATGTTTTGTGAATCTATGGCCTGACGATGTGCATACACCGTGGGTTTATGAAAACGACGAGGCTTCACAGAGAGAATCATCTGCATCGTTTGCTATCGTGCTGGCTGAACTCGACAGGCAGATAGGGCGATTCATGCAGGGACTTAAGGATCTCGGCATAGATGACAACACTATAGTGATATTTACCGGCGACAACGGTCCGGCACCGGCTTTCGACGGACACAGAACCAACTCTTTCCGCGGACAAAAAGGCACACTCTATGAGGGCGGCATACGCATGCCTTTCATAATCAGATGGCCCGGTGTGATCGATGCCTCGCAAGTGAATACAACGTCTGTGGTGTGCATGGTAGACCTTTTCCCGTCGCTATGCTCGATTGCCGGGGTGGATGTGCCCACAAAATATCCTCTTGACGGCAAGGACATGAGCGAGGTGCTGCTCGGCAATTCCACGGCAGAACGTCAGACACCGCTTTTCTGGGAGTTCGGAAAGACCAAGGGTGACCGTATTAGCCCCCACATCGGTGTGCGCGAAGGTGACTGGAAACTTCTCGTGAATGCCGATGGTTCCAACACGGAACTTTACAATATGGCGACCGATTATAATGAGCAGCATAATGTGGCCTTCGAGAATCCGGCGATTACGGAACGCTTGAAAAAAGCCGCTATAGACTGGTTCAACGAAGCGTATCGCCAATATGCCGACCATGTGATATATGTATCGCCCGACGGTGATGCGGCTGCAGACGGTTCGAGCTGGGAGAATGCCACTACTATAGAGAATGCTATTGCACTCGGTCATGATGTGTCAGGCTCGCAGCTGTGGCTTAAAAAAGGTGTGTATGAGGTGTCATCATCCATAAATGCCGACAATCTTAAATTCTACGGAGGATTCGCAGGCACTGAAAAGAAGCTCGGTGAACGCGACTGGTCGGAGAACCTCACCATAATAGATGGCGGGGGGACGGTATCGCCGTTCAGAAACAGCAATCTTGACGCCACGGTAAGCACTGTGATTGACGGTGTGGTAGTGCAGAACGGCATAAACCAGCCGAATGCAAACGGCAATGGCAACGGCGGCGGTGCAATCCTGACAAACGGCGCTGTGGTACGCAACTGCGTGTTCCGCAACAACCGTACACAGAATAAAAAGAACGGTGCCGCGATACATTGCCATGCAGGAAGTGTGACTATTGAGAACTGTCTGTTCGTGAACAACACATCAAGCGGAAACGGCGGCGGCATACAGGTCGGCGGCGGTGTTACGGCAAATGTGATCAACAGTACTTTCGCCAACAACAAATCAGATGGCCCGGGCGGGGCATTCGGTCTCGGCCTCGATACTTCGAATCTGAATCTGTATAACACTATCGCTTACAAAAACACCGGAAACGGCAAGCGGAGCAGTTACGGACAGAACACCAATGTGAACGGAGGAGGATCAGTGGTATCGAAATATTCCGCAATAGAGAGTGAAAGCAAGAAATTCACTGACGGGGATGATGTGAACCACATGGTCCTTACCGAGAGCAATACTCCCGGTTTTGTGGCTCCCGCGCAGACAGAAGGATATGTATCGGATCCTCAACAGGCCGAAGAGGCTTTCGGCGCGTCGTATCTTCTTACGGAAGATTCACCTT
>CADFRV010000037.1 GCA_902836725.1 Muribaculaceae bacterium | reverse complement strand
CAATACTGCACCGACCCAATCAAATAAGCAAGAAACTCATGTTAGTGATCTGTTCCATATCTTGTTGCTTATAATGCTTCTTTGCTTTGGTAAAGCGCTGAGGCGATTGTTCACCGCAAAATTATCCTCATGGTGTACCAGACTGTGATACAAGCTGAAAAAATTTTTCAATTTCACCATTTTCCCTATTATGGTCAAGCCATTCAATAAGATCTGATATACTCAAAGTCAGAACGGAAGATTATATTAACTGCGCTCCAAAAGTCTGACATAAAGGACTTTGGGAGCGCAGTTTTATTGTGACAACCTGATTCGGCGTATGGGGAACGATTATTTCACATAGACTTTAGATACCTGTGAGCCCTGACGGCGGATAAAGATGCCGGAAGATGGAGCGACAACACGCATTCCCTGCAGGTTGTAATACTCCACAGGAGCATCTTCCGCACACGAAATGCCTACTGTCTCAACTCCCAAAGTCGGAAGTTTCACTCTGAAAGTAGCATCCGGAGCAGGAGGAGTTAAGCCATTTGCATCTGAATATGCCCACAAGCAATTGTCAAGAATAAACTCTCCGTCTGCAAAAGAACCGTAATAGTCAGACTCAACGAAATCAGGAAGAGCTCCTTGCCGTATGGCATTTGCCATTAGCGCCAGCCAGAAAGGTTCGACATCGGTAGTTGACATCAGACCGGAAGACCATACTATATCGCCCATCAGACTACCGTCATATCTCATAGAGAGCCATACCTTGTCGGGGTTCTCCATCTTGATGAATAACGGAACAGAACCTGTATAACTGAGATCCTTAAATGTCGGATGGTTCATATTTTTGTAAAGATCCACAAGGGCATATAGTGACTCGTCATAAGGATGCTGACGCAACTCGGCTGTAAACACGCTCTTCTCGGTGCTTATACGTGACAGGGCTATATTCTCCGTCACTGTAGCTTCACCAAGTTTTTTCCAGTTCTCCACAAGAGTCATGTCCTCAGACGGATCATAACCAAATTCAAAGCTGGTCTCCCCTTCCCTTGCTCCAAGCAAACTGCCTTCGGTATCATATACCGCGCAGAGCAATGGTCCCTGATAAAAATCAACGCCGACATATTCCACACTGCCATCAGGGCGTTCCCTGAAGGTCGCGTTCCCAAAGTGCCCTAATTCAGGGAAAAAATCTGAATTATTCATAAGGCACACGGTTGAATATGCCGGATTAACATTAAGTCCCGTTTTCATGGGACCGTTTACCGGCGATCCGTCAAGATTGGAAGTTATAAACACGCGGGCCAGATCCGTGGCATTGATCACATACATATCGGCATCATCGGCATTATAAAAATCTGCATATCCCGTTGCCTGTGCCCACTGGAGGTAGTAATCGGGGATAAGGAACAGCCCCGGCACTCCGGGACATTCCTTTACTTCAACCACCATCTCGGCACATGGTGCTGTGGTAAAAGCAGCCATCACAGAACTGTCCTTCACACGTGCCGATCCTGCATCCTCCCACTTGTCGGCAGGCGCTATAAACGAAACATCTTTCTCGCTTGCAGAAGCTGAATGGGAACTCCCCTGCACATCGCGGCTCACAGCCACAAGATGGAACCTGCCATAGGGAACTTCCGATGCAGGCACACTTACTGTAATCTCGGAAGCGCCCCCGGTCTGAACCGTGTATACAGTTGCCATTTCATCTGCCCCGTCAGAGAAACGCTCAACATAACGTTCAAGAAAATAACGATTCTTCTCGTAATCCTGAAACGGTACCAGCGCATAAGATACGGAAGCGACTTCCGATGAAATTCCGGAAATCGTTGCCACAGCACTTCCGTCGGCATTCAGGCTTAAATCCTCAACACATATGTCGTAATTCACATAACCGGGCAACTCAAGAACATACGGAGGAAAAATCTGGCGTTCATCCTGCAGGGTATACTCTACATTAATTGACTGACAGGGGAACTTCACACATTTATCAGCATATTTCCCCCATAACCCCCAATAGTCAAGTTTTTCTTTATCATACCCATACGACTCAATCATGCTTTCGATACGGCTAAGAATCCAGACATAACCATTATACTCATTCCACACACCACTCATGCGCCGTTTCATTACAACACGGGACGGATCGGAAACATCAATCACCAGATAAAAATCATCCTGTTCCTCAAAAGTGGTCAGATAGGATGCAAGGGGATGTGAAGATGTGTATGGAGATTTGAAACGCATGATATTCTCGTTGCCTTCCAACACTTCCACCTCAACAGGAGTAGACAGCGCCGCTGTCACATCTCCCAATTCATTCCATACATCCCCACTCATTGCCGCAATGTAATATACGGCAAAATCACGGAGTGTACCTACTCCGATTGAGCGCCATGTACCTTCCAGAGGCTTGTTATACTGTGTGGTGGCTGTTATATAATTACCAATAGCCACATTCTCGGCATTAAACGGTATAAGATAGAAATGATCGGAGTCGTTGCGCACCTCCACAGTAAAATTACTTCCGGTAACATCACGGTAAATCCCGTCATATTTACTGTCCGGCTTATACTGCATCATAGCCATTACATCTGACTTATACAAAGTCGACTCATAGTTGCTTACAACACGGTAGAATGCGACATTATCGGAACGGACGACCTCGAATGTCGCTTGTGTCAGGGATGAAGGAACAAAAATCTCATTACGTTTCAGCTCAAAAGTGAATTCCGGAGCCTCACCGAGGAGTATCTCTGTCTGATCACCACTGCTATATCCCGTATTGCCGTAAACCAGCCAGAACAATGATTCCACATTCAGTTTATTGGCGCCTTCCAGATACCATCCACTCATATACAGACGGAATTCGCCATACCAGTCGGCAGGAGCACCGGGGATGGCAATACCCGTAGACTCATTACATGTAAAACTGCCGTCAGCCTGGATATTAATGGTTATATCAACATTATTGAATACGTTTTTAAAACATAGCTGCGATGTACCGTCTGAAGCGGTGCGTTTCATCACCGGAAACGGTTGCTGGAACTCCGGCATCACAGCATTATTATTGGCACAAATTGCCCTGAGGAAATCCATCATATCTTCCGGAAAGGAAGTGGTGCATAGTTGCTTCCATTCGCTCCATGTGACATTCGCACGGAAAGCCCTGTCGGTTGAAAGATCCATAGCGCACTCCCCTTCTGTAAGAGTCTTAAGTTCAAATGGCGTGCCGGAAGCCGTAACCGGGATTACGTTTGCCGAAGGTGATATTACCTGCGGGAGTAACTGCGTGCCTCCTATATCAAGCACCGCAGCATTGAGGGCTGAAATTCCGGCAAAAGCCAGAATGCCGAGTAGAAATTTTTTCATTGATTGTATTATTAAATGATAATGATCGGAAGTCAAAATTAATTGTACCAGTTCACAAGAGTCCACAGACTAAAGCCATAAGGTCTGATATAATCCGGTAAAACATGATAGTTGTAGTGAGTCTTTCATGTGTGATTCCAAATTAATATGCAAATTAACGTAAACAGAGGATAATCTACCCCTCCCAATTGTTAAATAGCATTAAACACTGTTAATACCATCAGATATGTGGCGATGCACGCCTCGATATTGTAATGACGGTAGGACCGAAATTCGCGAATTCCGGTACACCACTGTATTATTATGTCTGCAAGGCGAGGATCACAACTGACGGCGGTAATCGTTGGGGCTGCATCCTACCACTTTCTTGAAGGCACGGCTGAAATACTGGGGATACTGGTATCCGAGATAATATGCTATCTCCCCAATGGAGCGCGCTGGATCGAAAAGCTGCTCTTTCGCCACATCCATGGTCTTTTGCATCAGGTATTCCTGTGCGGTCCGTCCCGTCTCCTTCTTGATCAGATCCCCGAAATAATTGGCAGACAGATGCAGTTTGTCGGCGCACCAGGCAACAGTGGGTGTGCCATGCTCCTGCGCGTTTCCTGATGTGAAATAGTTGTCCACCAGTTCCTCGAAACGGCTTAACAGATCTCTGTTCGCCTTCTTGCGTGTGATGAACTGCCTGTCATAAAAACGCAGGCAGTAATTCAGAAACAGTTCTATGGCCGACGCTATTATTGTATTGCTGTGCCTGTCACCGCCGAAATTTATCTCATCGTCAATCTTCCGGAAACAGTCGATTATCGTCTCACGCTCCTTCTGCGACAGATGCAAAGCCTCATTTGTGGCATAGGAGAAAAATGTATAGTCTTTCATATGACGTCCCAGTGAAGTGCCGTGCAGCAATTCAGGACAGAAATACAACGCCCATCCTTTAGCCTGGTACGTCGATCCGTCGGCGGGATGGCCGAACACCTGTCCCGGAGCTATAAACACAAGGGTATTTTCCTGATAATCATATCCCTGCCTGTCATACGTCAGATAATCGGCACACAACACATCTTTAAGAAACGCCACATACATGCCCATATTCTTGCGGCAGTTAGGTATGGGCGCTGTGATATGCGAGCCTTCGAGGATATTCACATACGGATGGCGTGTGGGCACTCCCCAGTGATCGTTGTAGTCTTTTACTGTAGGGATATTTATTATCTTGTCCATAACCTTAATTCTTTGATAATTGCAAATTTAACTCTAAATTCTCATTCCGCCGTCATAATCGGTAAAAGTTATACTCAAATCCGTAATACGTATAAATCAGGTCATTCCATACCTGTGTAATTTTGCACTGTAATAATTCGCTTATGGATAAAGTACTGACCATCGACAAATTCAACCGGCTTACCGGACAGGAGACATTCCACCCACTTGTAGGGATCGCAGATCTCACATCCGACCGCCTCGATTGCGATATAGACCATCCCTGCAACTTTTATGCGTTGCTGTGCGGCCGGGAGATGCTTAGACTGGTAACTCCGGGCGAGACATTTCATATTCCCGCCGCCGCGCACATACATAAATACGGATATACCGGAGTGCTCTTTCATCCCGATCTCCTGTGCGACACACCTCTTGAGAAAGAGATCGGCAACTATACCTGCCGGTGCAGCTGCCGGAAACTCCTTGGCGACAGCGACAAAAGAGCCATATCCGGATGCATTTCACAGATCGCGCGTGAACTGCGACACGACATAGACCGCTACAGCAGCACAATAATATCCTCGCAGATAGGTCTGTTACTGAACTACTGCACACGCATCTGCTCACCAACTTCCGAGAGACGAACATAACAGACATATAACAGTCCTGAATATATGACATACAACAATTTCCCCACCGTTTCAAGAATTCTCCCCCTCGTGGCTGCAATCTCCCTCCTGATGTCGATATTCCCGCTCCATGCCGCGGAATCGGAATCTACGCAGACCACAAGGCGGAAACAGATCACTGCCATCGCATCGGCCACAGCAAAAAGCGACTTCCCGGCCCTGAGGGAAGCGCTTGACTCGGCGCTCGACAGCGGCATGACCGTCAACGAAGCCAAAGAAGTAATTGTACACACCTACGCATACTGCGGCTTTCCGAAAGCCCTGCGCGGGCTGCAGACCTTTGTGGATCTCCTTGACAGGCGCATTGCAGCAGACCGCCCTGTGATATACGGGAGAACCGCTTCCCTTGTCAAAGACGACCGAAGCAAATATGAGCGTGGGCGCGCCATACTTTCAGAGATCTCAGGTGTTCCCGCCGATGCTCCCAAACCTCCCTATGCAATACTCTCTCCAGAAATCGAGGTGTTTTTGAAACAGCATCTGTTCTGCGACCTTTTCGAGCGCGATATCCTTACCCCGGCCGAAAGGGAACTTGCCACAGTGGCAGTCATAGCCTCCATCGGCGAGGGAGTTGAACCGATGCTGCGCTCGCATGCCGGCATAGCGAAACGCCTCGGAGCCACCGACAGCCAGATCGAGGAGATCATATCATCAGCCACACCCGCCGCCTCCATTTTTCCCAAAGGTACCAGAATAGAAGGGGCAAATTTCAACGGCACGGCATATCTGCAACGCCTGATGACAGATGCCGAAAATTTCGACGTTGTGGTATCCGACGTGATATTTGATCCCGCAGCACGCAACAGCTGGCATTCACATCCCGGCGGCCAGATCCTTATCGCCACAGCAGGCCGTGGATGCTACCAGGAGAAAGGTAAGCCTGTGCAGATCCTCAATCCCGGCGATGTCGTCGCTATTCCTGCAAATGTAGTCCACTGGCACGGCGCCATGCCCGACAGCAAATTCAGTCATATCGCCATCAATACCAAAGTGCATCTCGGCGCCACACAATGGCAGCAGCCGGTGACAGGAGAGGGATATGACGGCCTGCGGTAAACAATCACGCATCAATAATTACATAAGTAACTGGTCAAAATTATTTTAATGTTTGTTCGAGAAAAATTTTGTGAAGATTTTTCTTGACGAAGAAGGAGTGTAGCGGGCTACACGACTGATGAGGAGAGGAAAAGATTCCAAAATTTTGCCGAAGAAACATTGAAATAATCTGACCGGTAAATAAAATAATTTTGAACTGTTACTTAACATCAATCCACAATGAAAAAACTATTATTAAGCACAATCGCAATATTAGCCGGAATTTTCACACAACATGCCGAGGCTAAAGATCTCGTGGCATATTTCTCTGCCCAGGGCAATACCAAAGCTGTAGCAGAACTCATCGCGGAGCTAACCGGCGCGGACATATATCGTATCGAAGCCGCCGAACCATACGCTCCCAACCCCTATGACGACAGCGACCGCATACAGAACGAAGCCTACAACGACCTGCGTCCGGCCGTAGCGGATGCACCTTCGCAGGAGTGGATAGACCAGTATGACCGCATCTTCATCGGCTCTCCATGCTGGTGGCATCAGCCCGCAATGGTAGTGTGCACATTTCTTGAGAGCTACGATCTAAGCAAACATGTGATAGTGCCGTTCTTTACCTACGGTGCCACCACCTACCTCAACGAATCCATGCAGAAGATCTACAAGTACACTCCCAACTCCGTCCATATTCCCGCCACGCTGCCGGAAGATCTTGATCCTGAGGACATCACACGTCCCGGACGTCCCGACGATGCCGGAATAGAAATGCCCGGAAATGCAAGCGTGGTAGAAAAATGGCTTTCGCGCATCGGAATTGCAGGGATAGATGATACCGCATATGACCCATCCGGAAATGTACGCATATACACTGAATCGGGAACAGTACGCATTGAACTGCCTGAGGAGATGAGCCCCAACACGGTAGAGATATACGATATGGCCGGTACTCTGGTCAGGAGAATGTCTGATGAACTGGAATACTCCGTCAGCGTACCTGCAGGTTCGGTATACCTTCTGTCAATGGTATCGGAAGCGGGAAATATCCGGATAAACAGGAAGCTCGTCTCCGAATAGTGCGTGCCCTGTCCCACTGCCCGTGATACCATATCGGCAAAACAGCAACAGTTCCCAATAACCTAATTTGACGCTGAACAGATGAAACCTATATTAAAACGAATTTCAATAATATCACTCATAGTCATGGCAAGCAACATAATGTCAAGATCACAGGAAATCTACGATTACGCCAGCAATCCGTTCGGACTTGTATACCGCGGTGCTATTTCTGAGAACCGCGAGGGGGAAGTCAACATACATCCTGTACGTTATACCCTGAACGGCAACGAAATCGCGGCAAACGTATACACTCCCGCCAATTATGATCCCTCCAAAAAATATGCCGCGGTGGTGGTGTCTCACCCCAATGGAGGCGTTAAGGAACAGACAGCCGGTCTCTATGCGCAGCGTCTCGCCCGGCAGGGCTATGTGACCATCGCGGCCGACGCCTCATATCAGGGAGCGAGCGGGGGCACACCCCGTAATCTCGATATACCCCAGAACCGCATCAACGACGTGCGCGGGATGGTGGACTACATTTCGCAGTATCCGGGGGTAGATCCTTCGCGCATCGGTGCGCTCGGCATATGCGGAGGGGGAGGATATACTTTTGCCGCCGCACAGTCCGACAAAAGAATAAAAGCCGCGGCGACACTCAGCCTGTTCAACACCGGCCGTGTAAGGCGCCTGGGATATCAGGATTCGCAGATGACTACCGTGCAGGAACGTCTGAAACGAGCTTCGGAGGCACGTGAGAAATTCGCCATGACCGGCGAGACCGGATATGAAGGCCCTGCCGGCACGCAGACCCGCCAACAGATAGAGGAAGCGATGAGCCACCTTCAGCCCGGCACGCTCTATCACGACAGACTGGAATATTACGGAATAACCCACGCACATCCCAATTCCGTAAGCCGCTACACCACAGCCAGCCTGATGGATCTGATGACCTGGGATGCAACCACATATGCAGATCTCATCGAGTGTCCCATTCTTATAATGTCAGGCAGCAAATCAGACTCCGATTACATGAGCCGCGAGGCATATGTCAAGGCTACCGCAGCACGCGACAAAGAATATTTCGTGATTGAAGGAGCATCGCACATACAGACATATTATGTCCCTGAATATGTGGATGCCGCAGTTGGCTAACTCACAGAATTCTTCGGTAAAAACCTCTGAAAGATAAACTCCACATATGATCCGTAGCATATGCTCATGATCCGTAGCATATGCTCATGATCCGTAGCATATGCTCAGTAAGCATCGAGATAATGGCGATGCTTCTTACCTCCTGCGGCAATATGCCGCAGGACAAACAACCAGACAATACAGATGTAGGGAAATATATGTCCAAACCGGGAAAAACCGCAACCGGTCCAAAATCAGTATTGATTCTTTCGTCAAGTCCCCGGCGCGGAGGCAACAGCGAGCAACTGTGCCTGCAGTTCAAGAAAGGAGCGGAAGAGGCAGGTCACAGGGTGGATATGATAAACATCAACGACTATGATATCCTCTATTTCAGCCAGACTGAATATGACCGCCAAGCCTCAGCCACGGAGACCGACGACGCGGCCGACATCATCGCGAGAATGAAGAAAGCCGATGTAATCGTGCTCTCCTCCCCGGTATATTTCTACAACATAACAGCGCAGCTCAAGGCGCTGATCGACCGCACATACGGGCATGAGAAAGATCTCAGGGAAAAAGAGTTCTACTATATCGCCACATCCACCGACCGCGATGAAGAAGCCACCGACGGGGTGTTCGAGGCATTCCATGGATTTGCCCGCTGCCTTTACGGCTCGATCGAACGCGGTGTGATCCGCGGCAACGGCGCCCGCAACCGGGGCGATATAGACTCCCATCCCGCAATGCAGCAAGCATACGAGATGGGGAAAGGGGTATGATATTCCGAACCTGACATATGGAATATTTTATGGCTGTGTATCAAAAATCGCGATTCTTGACACACAGCCATATTTATGTGAGGATGGAAACCTAAACGGCCTAAGCCATCACCGCCATCCTACATATCTCTGTAATTTTCATTTCACTGGTGCGAACTGGTCTTTTCCGACACCACAGACCGGGCATACCCAGTCATCGGGAAGATCCTCAAACGATGTTCCAGGTGCGATACCGCTGTCGGGATCACCTACCGCCGGGTCATATACCCAGTCGCAAACCTCACATACATATTTATCCATAGCTGAAACAATTTATTTTAATCGTTGCGGCGACATTATTGTCACCGGTTTATTAACACACAGATTCATCATATAGTTCAGCATGGAGACATAATTAGCCATGAGCCCCGACGGTTCTCACCAGGTGTTTTATACCTTTTCGTATAGTGCTCCATTTCGGGAAAATGGCTGACGGACGCACTTCTCCGTAACCCACAAGAATCACCAGCAACGATGCGAGCGCAACCATAAGCAACCATCCATAGATCTCCTTCATTGACACCACCAGAGCCTGTGTCTGCACTATTCCGTACAGTTGTCCGAAAGAAAAGCCGGAGACCGCCGGGTTGAAGTCCACGATGTTGCTCCCCGCGAGCATTGCATTCCTCGCCATCACATGGCGCAACCACTCCCCTATAAGTGCCGGACCGAGAGTTGCGCCCATCACCGCTCCGGTAAAACCGTTGATGGTAAGTGCCTGCGGAAATACCATGAACGGCAATCCGCTCTGAACTATGGAGGTCAGGAACACTATAGATATTATTACCGACGCCACTCCCCTGGCAAACAGTGGGATGAAAAGCATCTCTTTCTCCACCCCATAGTCTATGAGGATATAGAAATAGGCGAGATAGACAGCTGCAAGCGCAAAACCGATGGCCGTCATTGTCTTATACCTCCATTTCCGCAATGCGAAAGTGAAATATGTAAAGGCGCATCCCACTATGATCCCGGCAAATACATACCAGTTGAGATCAATCAGATTGGTATCGTCGAATCCGAGTATATTAGCCGCATAACTGTGTTCAAATACATGCTCGGTAGCCAGAAGTGTGAAAAATACGAGATATATACCTGTGGCCCGGATCACATTCCGGTTTCTCATTGCCGCCAGACTTATATACGGGTGATGCAAAAATGTAGCGCGCCAGAGATTGATGCCCAGACAGGCGGTGCCGGTCAGAACAGCCCCACGGATCTCTATGGCATCCCACCAGTCGAAATAGTTGCCGTATACACAGACAAACGTAAAGCATAACATGAAAATGCTCCATAAAACCGCTCCGATCCAATCTATGCCAAGAAGAGGAATGAACATCGGCGCACGCACCGGCCTCACAAGTATCATCACCATAAGCATCATCAGTGCAAGAAGTCCGGTCATGATCCAGTGCATATACTCCCACTGCGAAAAGAATGCCGTATACACTGTGGCGATACCGCTCAACTGTATCACACTGTCTACCACAATATATACGTAGCAGAAAAATATAGCCATGTCGCGCACAGGAGTGAGCCACAGCTGTATGGTGGAATTACATGCGAAAGTGGCCTGCATTCTGAACCATCCCGCCACGAAACAAGTGGCCACAAGCACGGGCACACTCGCGGTATAAGCGCATATCAAGTTCGCGGCAATCAGCACAATAGCCGATGCAAGCAACTGGGTTCGGGTGGAGAACCGGAATTTTATACGGAACATCACGGCGAAATTGATCGCCATGCCCACCAGGGAGGCGTAACCTGCCATCAGGATGTCTTCCTGCATCAATGCCGTCGTGCCGACCATCTCGGAAGCGGCTGCAAGATACACCCCTCCCGAAAACTGCACTATCAGCACGAAAAAGATGAAAAGCCAGGGTTTCAGCCTTCTGGGAATATAATTCGGGACATCGGGAATATCGAATGCCCCCGGCGTAGCATGCCAGTCTGCCATATCAGTATTTTACACGACATTCCACATTCATTCCCGCGCGCAGCCTGCCCATATCTGCGGCATCGTTATCACCCGCGAATTTTATCCTGACAGGAATACGTTGCCGCACCTTCACGAAATTTCCGGCTGAATTGTCCTGAGGGATAAGAGACAATGAAGCTCCGGTGGCTGTGGAGATAGCCTCCACCTCCCCATGAAACATTACATCGGGTATAGCGTCTACCGTGATTTCCACCTTGCTTCCGGAATTTATATGACGGAGCTGCGTCTCCTTGTAATTGGCGGTAACCCATACGTCGGCGGAATCGACAATGTCGAGGAGTGTCTGGCCCGGTTGCACAAGCTGTCCTACCTGTATCTCTTTCCGCGAGGTAAATCCGTCGCAGGGAGCCGTTATGACGGTATAGCTCAGATTTAGCTCCGCCGTCTCAAGAAGCGCCTTGGCAAGGTCGATAGCCGCCTCCGACTGTGATATACGCTGACGGTTCACATCCACCACCGTGGATGTGGCTTTCCGCTGACGGGAAAGCATCTCGAAGCGAGCCTTTTTCGCCTCATAATCGGTTTTAGCTCCGTCATATTGCTGACGTGTCACGGCATCGCGCTCAAGCAGTTTCTCATATCTCGCCAGGTCTGTGGCCGCAAGATCCAGCAGCACCCTGGCCTCCTCTATCATTGCCTCGCTGACAGCTACATTGGCCGAGGCAGACGATACAGAACGGTCTGCCACATCCTTTCCGGCCAGTGCATTCTGATAGTCGGCACGCGCACGCGCCACATTGAGCCGCATGTCGGCATCGTCTATTATCACCAGTGTGTCACCTTTTTTTACCTGCTGATATTCTTTAAAACGTATTTCCTTTATATATCCCTGCACACGGCAGTTCACAGGCACGATCTGCTGGCATATCTGCGCGTTGTCCGTGAATTCCACATCGCCGAGATGAATGAATCTGCAGCCCACCCACACGGCAGCCGCTGCTATTACTGCTATGGTAATTATATAGGAGAGGATTTTTTTATCACGGTGTCTCATATCTTTCCGGTAGTAAATAACAACTTATAGTAATAATAAATAATGTTGATGCGTGAATTCACGAGTTTCTGTTCCGCGTCGAGTTTTGCATTCGCGGCATCTAGCATATCGGTTATCAGCGCCATATCGGCCGAATAGCGTGTAGACGTCACATTGTAATTGCGTTCGGCAAGTTCCACGCTTTTCTGCTGCGTTTTCAGCTCCTCGTATGCCTCCAGATAACGCACATGGTCGGCAGCTACGGCAAGCGATACATTCTCGCAGGCGGCATCGTATTCCTCCAAGGCGTGCCGGGTGGCTATGCGGCTTTTGGCCAGAGACCGGTTGCTTTTATATAGTGATGAGATGTTGTAGCTGACACCGATCCCCACATACCAGTAACTGAGATTACGGTTTATGGGAGGAACCTCCACAAGAATAGGCCCGTCGATGCTCCATCCGGCCTTTATGCCGATCTTGGGAAGCCGCTCCGACTTCACAAGCGCCTCTGAGGTGCGGCATATGTCAATACCAGAACGTGCAAGGCTCAACGACGGGGAGTTCGTCATCGCCTCATTCCGCCACCATGCGGCATCCTGCACCGGAAGCGAACGGGCAAGGATGGCGGTATCCGGTTCCACCACCGTTCCGGCAGGAAGGCCGGCCGTAGTCACAAGATTGTTGTTCAGAATGTCAAGCGTGTTGTTTATTCTCACAAGCTGCAGCCGCAGATCGGATATAAGCAGCTCATAGCGCGTAATGTCGTTCTGGAGTGCGGTACCCTGGTCATATCGCGCACGCATATCCTCAAGCACCTTGTCGGCAGCCGCGATATTGCTTTCCACTACCCGGCGCAGGTTCTTGTACTTGTATATGTCCAGATAAAATCCGGTAAGACGGAAACGGATATTGTCGCGCTGAAAATCGGTGGCATACCTTGCCGCCGTTGACTTAAGTCCGGCAAGCTCTATGGCATTTGTCACTGCCCCGCCGGTATATACCGGTTGTGTTATATTCAGTGAGAGGCCGTTTCCGAAATGCGGGATAGGTGCTTTCTGATAATCGCTTAAATTCCGTTTTGTGGTAAAACCGTCGCCGATATAGCTGAATGACAACGAGGCGTCAATATCTGGAAGGCGCCCGGCACGCGCGACACTGATTTCACGCTCGGCTTCCGACTGCGAGGTGAAAGATGGGCGGAGTTGGGCGCTCGCAGTCTCGGCAGTCTCGAAAATCTCCTCAAGAGTGATTACCGATTGACCGTAAGAGCACACTCCACCGCTCGACAAGGCCACAGACAGCAACCCTGTGAGCAATCGATGATTGTTCATAAGTAATATCTGATAAAAAATACGGGATTTATTTCAGTCTCTGATTATGACTGAAAACAGCTCATTCACATGCAGACAACAATGGAGCTGTACTTTTCCAGTTTTCAAGATGCCCCCAGTTTTTTACGGCGGGGTCTGCGATTTCAATCGGTTGTGATATGTAGTTCATTTAC
>CADFRV010000036.1 GCA_902836725.1 Muribaculaceae bacterium | reverse complement strand
AGGCACAGGCGGCTGCAATTAGGATTTTTTTCATATATTATAGATAGTTAAAAATAATTCGGACTGAAATATATTACATTCTATATGGGGATGGACAAAAAGAACCATGGTACCAATACCAGATTCCTGAACATGATATTTATAATTATAATCTGATATATGCCTGTAAGCAAAATTAAAGCGACATATAACGATTCTGAGCAATATGGTTTTTGGAAACGATTTAGTTTTATCGATGATTGATAGGAATTGAGTAATTAAATACACAAAACTAAAAAGAATTCGAACCCATATCGGTTGCAAAGTTACACTTTTCTTCTGAATATTTGACTGGATGTTTGATAATATCTGTTAAATTCCGCAGGTTAATGTCCTTGTTGCCAATGGCAACAAGGATTTCCGGACGGTCCGGTCATTTCATGAACACAAGGTACACAGCCCCCACAAGCAGAAGCATGGCGACCCAGTGGTTCCATCTCAGCTCAAAGCTGTCAAAAGCGACAAGGCTGAATATGACGAACACAACAAGCGTCACCACTTCCTGCATCACTTTGAGCTGCATCAGCGAAAACGGACCGCCGTTCCCCTCGAAACCCATGCGGTTTGCCGGCACCTGGAAACAATACTCAAGCAACGCTATTCCCCAGGAAAAAAGAATCACGGCATATAGTGGCCAGTTGGCCGAAATGCCGGTAGACTGCAGTTTAAGATGCCCGTACCATGCGAATGTCATAAATACATTGGAAATCACCAGAAGAATGATCGTAGTGACAGCAGATCCCATTACCTGAAATTTATTACAACTTTTTAATTAATACAATTTATTTTCTCCGGAAACTTCCGTACACAGCAGCGGCCTCACGCTTCATCTGTGGTATCGTCCGGCGCATGTATTCCATATCAATGATCCATTTCCCGTCTTTCCCTTTGCGCGGAAACGCACGGTCGCGACGCCGGTTCGCCTCGTCGCACAGCGGCGAACGCCCTATGGCGGGATCTCGCCGAAGCCCTGCGGGAATATCGTCAAGCGTTACGGGAAGCGCTACCGACAGCATCGGGGAGCCGATAGCTACCCACATCACGGTAGCCCGAGCGGGATCCTCATTCCCCACGGCACCCTCCACAACTACAGACGCACAGGAACTGCGTCGCGGGATATACTCACCCCGGTCTGTCAAAGTGCGGTAACCGGCCTGCATCATGTCGGCGTCTTTTCCGGCATGATAGAAACTTCTTGACAGTTCTTCCGTGAACACCTCAGGAGCCAGGCCATCCGCGATATTCTCCTCTATGAGATGCACGGCGTTGTCATGCCGGACTTCTCCAAGACGTTTCCCTGTAGTTCCGGAGTAGGAGTAGTTGGACCTCACCATCCATCCCCTCCCGTTTTCCTCTATAGGATATACTTTGTAACTGTGGTCGGCGGCCTCCACATAAGCGCAGTTGCCATTGGCGTCTGTCACTCCGAAATTGGCCTGTATTCCGGCAGATCGTCCACCTTCCATCTCACGGTCAAGAATTCCAATAAAATCCTCCACCGTCCTGCACCGTGCCAGAGCGCGGCTCATCACCACCCCCTCGCGGTCTTTTACAGCCGCCGTATCGGGAGCAAGATTGTATGATGCCGTATTCATCACAGCAAAACCGGCCTCGTTGAACCCTATCCATGCTTCGGCCAGATCATCGTCTCCGGCATTGAACAGCGCCACATATGCCAGAGTGCTGTCCGTCGCCTCTACCTTATCTACGAAATTGTCCTTGAACCCCGAGTCGCGGTGTTTCCACAAAAGCGTCCTGCCGTCGAGCGACGCCCGGCCGCTCACCACGGCGGAAGTGCACCCCGCAGCATACGGCGACAATGCCAGACCCAGACCGGCCACACCGGCAAGTATCAACTGAAAACCGTTCATGACGCAAAATTACAAAAAACTCTTGGCGGATTGTCGCATAATTTGTAATTTTACAATGTGCTGTCACGTGTATGCCAGGTGAACGGCAATGCCACAGACCGACTGATTATTTATGACCGACAAACAGAATTACATATTTGAAATGCCGCTTAAGGTGCGCGACTACGAGGTGGATTCACAGGGTATCGTAAACAATGCCAACTATTTGCATTACCTCGAGCACACCCGGCATGAATTCTGCGAGAAAACCGGATTCACTTTCCGCGAGATGCAGTCACAGGGGATAGATCCTGTGGTAAGCCGCATCGAGATTGACTACCATACTCCCCTGAGACTCGGCGAAACAATGCTGAGCAAACTTTGGATAGAGCGCCGTGGCGCGCGATTTATCTTCCATCAGGATATTTTCACGCAGTCGGGTGCAACTGCCGTATCGGCTCTCGTAACCATTGTCAGCATTGAGCACGGCAGACTCTCCCGTGGCGAAACCATAGCAAAAGCATTCGGTCTCACATGAACGGTCTCCTCTACAGAATAGCCTTCTCGCTTACACGGGGCATGCACCCGAAAGTGGCCGACGAACTGCTCTCACGCGTAGGAAGCGAGCGCGATTTTTTCAATATGCCCGAAGACACCCTCATCCGCATCACCGGACGCAGGCTGCAGATACTGTCGTCGGCTTATAGGGACGAGCTTCTTGAAAAGGCCAGGAAGGAGGAACAGTTCTGCTTGCAGAACAACGTAAGGTGCCTTTATTACACCGACCCGTCATATCCGCAACGGCTGCTTGAATGCGACGATGCCCCCACGATGCTTTATGCCCTCGGCGACACCGATCTCAACTCGCAACATGTGATAAGTATCGTCGGCACACGCAATGCCACAGCCTATGGGGTTAACTTCATCACAAACCTGGTGGAAAATCTCGGCAAACGCCTTGACAACGTTGTTGTGGTCAGCGGCCTCGCCATGGGTTGCGACATCACCGCCCACAAACGGGCACTTGAGGAGGGGATCCCCACTGTAGGAGTGGTGGCACATGGCCTCGACACACTTTATCCCTCCGAACACCGCCGTTATGCGGCGCGGATGGTGCATGAAGGAGGAATGATACTGACTGATTATCCCCACGGCACACGACCCCACAGGGGCAATTTCCTTGCCCGCAACCGCATTGTGGCCGGAATATCCGATGCCATCATAGTGGCCGAATCGGGAGCGCCACGGGGAGGAGCGTTGCATACGGCACGGCTGGGACAGCTGTACAACCGCGATGTATTCGCATTGCCTGGCCGCACATCAGATGTCTACTGCGCCGGATGCAATATGCTTATAAAGAACAATGTCGCCCATCTCATAGAAAACGCCGACGATCTCATAGCCACCATGAACTGGACACCACGTCCGGAAGAAGGCACCCAGCAGCAACTGTTCACCGAAATCTCACCGCAGCAACAACTGATACTAGACACCCTGCGACACAACGGGGAGGGACAGATCAACAACCTCACCGCCGAACTCAACATTCCGGTCGGGCAACTCATGGCACTCCTTACGGAAATGGAATTCAACGGCCTGGTACTCGCCCTGCCCGGAGCAAGATACCGCCCCGCGTGAAGAAAACAATTTTATCTTCCCTGCCGTTAACAAGACATAACACTAAACCACTGAAAACATGGAGAAGAAAATCATAGCACCGTCTGAACTCATAATCAACCCCGACGGGTCTGTATTTCACCTGCACCTGCTTCCCGAGCAGCTTACCGACCGCATAATACTTGTAGGTGATCCGGGGCGCGTGAACATCGTGGCCGAACATTTCGACACCCGCACTTTCGAGGTCAATTCGCGTGAATTCCATACCATAGGGGGCACCTACAAGGGCAAACCTATAATGTGCCTGTCACACGGCATTGGGCCTGACAACATCGATATCGTGATCAACGAACTCGATGCGCTCGCCAATATAGATTTCAATACCCGCGAGGTAAAGGACAACCACCGCCAGCTCACAATGGTGCGTATCGGCACTTCTGGCGCCTTGCAGCCGGAACTGATCGTCGGCACACCTGTAATCGCCGAAAAAGCCATCGGTTTCGACGGGGTGCTCAACTACTATGCCGGACGCAACGAAGTGGCCGATCTCGAGTTCGAGAAGGCTTTCTGCGAGCACACAGGGTGGAACCCCCTCTGGGCGAAACCTTACGTGGTCGACGCGCATAATGAACTGGTGGACCAGATAGGACGCGACGATATGGTGCGCGGAAACACTATCTCAGCCGTCGGATTTTACGGTCCGCAGGGACGTGAGCTGCGCCTTCCCCTCGCCAATCCCGATCTCAACTCCCGCATAGAATCATTCAGGTTCCGGGACAGGAAAGTCACCAACTACGAGATGGAGAGCGCTCCTCTTCAGGGACTCAGCCGTCTGATGGGACACCGGGCCATGACTGTATGCTCTATCATAGCCAACCGCATGCGCCATGATGTGACACCTAATTATAAAACAGCCATACGCGACCTCATAGCCACTGTGCTTGACCGCATCTGACACTCCCCATGTATATCCCGATAAAAGGTATGGTGTGCCGCCACTGCATAGAGGCAGTGGAGCGCGCTCTTGAAAAAGCCGGTGTTTCCGGGGCCGAAGTAAGCCTCGGAGGCGCCGAGCTTCCAGATGAACAGTCTTCTGATCCACAGCTTATGGCAAAGGTGGATCACGAACTGGAAGCCGCCGGCTTCCAGCGTATCACCGAAGCGGAAGCCGCTCTGGTTGAAAAGACCAAGCTCATAATAATAGAACATGTGCGCAATGCCGCCGACTGCCACCTCAACCTGTCGGCATGTCTCAGCGACCACCTCCACACCGATTACTCTCTTATCAGTAAGATATTTTCCGCACGCGAAGGACGTACCATAGAAAAATACGCCATCGCGCAAAGGGTGGAATACGTCAAGGAACTTCTTTCCTACCGTCAGCTGAATATCACCGAAATTGCGGATCAGGCCGGCTACTCGAGTGTGGCCCATCTGTCAAGACAGTTCAAATCGGTGACAGGCCTTACCCCATCTGCTTTCGTCAAGGCGGCACTCCCCCGCATACCACTGAACAAAGTCTGAATTATGCAAACAACATCAGTAATGTTGTAACACCTGTCTTATTCCCATATAGTAACTTTGCAGTAAAGAAACGCAAATTACCTGACCGGTATAATTTTGAATAGTTACTTATGGATTTTGATTTCAGACATCTGCTATATGCCCTCGTACGCATACTTAACGAAATGTCACCCTATATCCTGCTCGGCTTTATACTTGCAGGGGTGCTTCATGTGTTTGTGCGTCCCGCACAAATGAGCCGACACCTTGCCGGACGCGGATGGAAACCGGTGCTAAAGGCTGCCCTTCTCGGCATTCCCCTGCCGCTGTGCTCGTGCGGGGTACTCCCCACAGCCATATCACTCAGGCGTCAGGGTGCTTCCAAAGGCGCATCCACTTCATTCCTCATCGCCACACCGCAGACCGGAGTTGACTCAATCGCCGCCACATACGCCCTGCTCGGACTGCCGTTTGCCATCCTCAGGCCGATAGCTGCTCTTGCAGGATCCGTATTCGGAGGCATGGCGGTAGACAGGTCAGACGCAGGGGATAATACAGAGACAGACATACATCTTGCCGATGACGATGCTGTTCCCACGACCTTTGTAGGGAAAGTGGTGGAATCGGTGCGCTACGGACTTGTGGATATGGTGGCCTCGGTAGGCAAATGGCTTGTGATTGGTCTTGTTGTAGCGGCTGTAATTACCGTTGCCGTTCCTGATACCCTGTTTCTGTCGCTCAGCGCGCACCCGTTTCTCGCCATGGCGGTTATGGTAATAGTTGCGGTACCGATGTATATCTGCGCCACAGGTTCAATCCCCATCGCCATGTCGCTTATGCTCAAGGGACTGACACCGGGAGTCGCTTTCGTACTCCTCATGGCTGGACCCGCCGCCAATTTCGCATCGGTGATTCTGCTGCGCAAAAACCTCGGCAAGCGAGCCACAAACGTGTATGTGGCCTCGGTAGTACTCACAGCCATGGCATTCGGGATAATTATAGACTATCTTCTCCCAGCAAGCTGGTTCGCGCTTCCCTCGGGTGCGGCGGCTGCACAGGCGGCCTGCCATCTCGAACTTCCCATGTTCTCCACCGCCTGCACCGTGCTTCTGCTGGGACTGCTCGGTTACTCTTTCTACCGCAACCGTCGCTCGCCTCATAAACACGCACACACTTGCTCATGCGGAGCAGACGATAATTGTACAATTTCAAAAACTACCGATATGCATAAGACTTACAACGTAAAAGGAATGGCTTGCGCACACTGTAAAGCCACAGTGGAAAAAGCAGTAAACGCCCTCCCGGGAGTGACCTCGGCCGCAGTGGATCTCTCTTCCGGCACTGTGGAAGTTGAAGGCACTGTAGATCCCGCCGAAGTACTCGCCGCCATCTCGGCCGCAGGCTTCGATCCCTCCCTCAAGTAATACACCTGATATGGAATACTTGAATTAGGGCGATGTACCGCAACCGGCACATCGCCCTAATGCATTTTTACAGATGTTTTGGCTGTCAGCGTTTTTTTGCTAATTTTGTGGATACAAAATTCAAGTAGCAGGAATATCTATTACCATAAACTTAACAAAATTCAAGATGAGATTCTTTAGAACTACGCTTGTTCTGGCGGGTGCTATATGCGCATGGCTGCCGGCACAGGCACTCAAAGTGGAACAGCTGAAAGTGCAGGGGATGACAAACCCTATTGTAGTAGACGCACCGGAACCCACTTTCAGCTGGATTGTCACTTCCGATGAACGTGCTGTAAAACAAACATCCTACCGCATTGTGGTAAGCGCGGATGCCGAAGGTACACAGGAAGTATGGGACTCCGGTGTCATATCAGGAGACAATACCGTGAATGTGCCCTCCACCGGGATATCCCTCGTCCCGGAACACCGCTATTACTGGCATGTGACGGTCCAGGACAACAAAGGCGACGAAGCTGTCTCGACGGAAGCGGCCTGGTTCGATACCGGCCTTATGGGAACGGGATGGGACGGAGCCAGATGGATCAAAGCTTCCGATCTACCACTCGGTTCTGCCATAGAGCCGGAAGAGCCGGTTACCGACTATACTGTTGAAGCCACATTCACGATAGAACATACCGCCGCAGGTATCTGCCTGGCAGCCCACGGTACCGACAATTTCTATATGTGGCAGTTCAATGTGGAGGGTGCCTATCCCCGTTTCCGTCCGCACCGCTGGCAGAACGGCAACCCCGCCTGCCTTGACAATGTGAACCTGTCGGGAAAAGTGGACATGCGCACCGGCACGGAGCACTGTATGAAAGTGGAGGTCACCGACGGCGGCACACGTGCGCTGACATACCTTGACGATGTGCTTATCGACAACCGCACCGGCGATTTCTCATATGGTCTGGTGGGTATCCGCCAGGATAAAGGGGAGACAGACGGGCAGCCTGAGATTGCGGTTTTTGACGATTTCAAAGTGACTGCCCCCTCAGGAAAAGTGCTTTTTGAAGAGGATTTCTCTACCACTGATCCCGAGATGGAAGGTGGAGAGATCGTAGACGGGCGCCTTCGCGTTGTCGGTTCCGTCACCAGTTCGATATACGCCTGGCAGAAATATAGTTCCGACCTCCATTACACCATCGAAGCCGACATGACCCTCATGGCCGACAACGCCGGAATAGTGTTTGCCTCCACAGGTCCCCGCACTTATCTCATGTGGCAGATAAACACGTATGACAGCAGCCGCCCGATCGTGCGCCATCATATCTACAACAACGCCCTGCGCCCGCAACACAGCGATGTGGAGGTGACGGCCTTCTCCAAAGACTATATCCTCGGAAATGAACGCCACATAAAGCTCGAAATAAAAGGGAAACAGATTATGACCTATATCGACGGCGTGCTCGTCGATACCTATACCGACAATTCGGGAGTGGTAGGACTTGGCGACATAGGTTTCCGCGTAGACAACTCTGCGCAGTTCCGCGACAACGCCTACTTCGACAATGTGAAAGTCACCGTGTACGACGGCGACGGAAATCCGACTGTTACCCTGGACGAAGATTTCGAACATCTCCCGTCAGCATACTTCTACGACGCCATCGTGGAGAATGTCGACGGCAACAACAAGCTATACATGCCAATCCGCGGCATAGAGACACGTGTGCTTCAGCGCGGAGGCAACGGCGCGCCGATGTTCCGCCGCTCTTTCACGGTGAACCGTCCGGTACGTTCGGCAAAACTCTTCACCTCCGGCCTCGGCATATACGACCTCTTTATGAACGGTACCCGCGTGGGACATGAACAGCCCGACGGCAGCATGCGCTACGAGGAACTGAAACCAGGGCGCACCGACTACAACCACCGCGTGCCCTACTCCCTCCACGATGTCACACATCTTATTGCTGATGGCGAAAACGCTATGGGAGCCATCGTGACCGACGGATGGTGGCGCGGCGACGTGGCACACGGCGCATACGGCAATCCGGAAGTGGCATTCATCGCCAAACTCCATATCGTTTATGAGGACGGAACAGAGGAGACCATTGTGTCTGACAGCTCATGGGCTTCTTCAAGATCCGGAGCCATGCGCAGCGGCGACATATACAACGGTGAGATATACGACGCCCGGCTTGAAAGCGACTGGGCCACCGGATCCTACAACCAGTCGGGATGGAACGCGGTGGAATTCAGCACCGATTTCAAAGGTATGATCCAGGCATTGCAGACACAGCCCGTGGAAGAGCTTACCGAACACATCCGCACCCCGCAGAGCGCCACCATATTCAAGACACCGGCACTGTCCATAGGAGATTTCGGCATGATCGACGTTGTAAGCAAGACCGACGGCAAAGGCGCCGTATCACTCAAAAAGGGTGAAAGCGTGATATTTGATTTCGGACAGAATTTTGCCGGATGGGTGGAATTTACCGTAAAAGGAGCACGCGGCAACCGCATGCGCATGCGCTACAGCGAAATGCTCAACGACACCGGAGAGAAATCGCGCGGCAACGACGGACCCGGCGGCAGTCTCTATCTGCTGAATCTCCGGAGCGCCAACGCCGAACTGTTCTATACCCTCGCCGGACGTGAAGAGGGTGAGACATACCGCCCGACAATGACATTCTTCGGCTTCCGTTACTGCGAGATCACGGCAACAGACGACATCGAGATAATGTCGGTAAAGGGTGTGCCTGTGAGCACACGCATGGCCGACACCGGCACATTCGAGTGCAGCAGCGAACCGGTGAACCAACTGTTCAGCAACATAGTATGGAGCCAGCGCGGCAACTTCCTGAGCATACCGACAGACTGTCCGCAGCGCGACGAGCGCCTCGGTTGGGCGGCAGATACGCAGATCTTCGCACGCACGGCATCCTATAACGCCGACGCCGCCACTTTCTACCGCCACTGGATGGAAACCATGCGCGACGGACAGAGCAGCGAGGGTGCCTATCCCAACGTATCGCCCTGGGAAAGCTGGGACGGCCATGGAGCCGGAGCCTGGGCTGACGCCGGAATCGTAGTGCCCTGGACTGTTTATCTCATGACAGGCGACAACACCATCATAAAGGAGAATTACCAGTCGATGGAGAAATTTATGGATTGGCTGTCACGCCAGAAAGGTGACGGCTATTCATACAACGGCGCCGGCACCACCTATGGCGACTGGCTCTCCTTCGTCAATACAGACTCCCGCTATGTGAGCGTATGCTACTACGCATATGATGCCATGATGATGGAGCGCATGTCGCGTGCGTTAAGTACTGCCGATGGCGACGAATATGACCTCAAGGCGCAGAAATACCGCACACTCTTCAACAATATCAAGACCGAGTTCGGCCGACGCTATCTGAGCCGCGGAACACCCACGCAACGCACCATGACAGGCTATCTGCTCGCCCTCAAATTCGATCTGCTTCCCGATGACGACGCAAGGAACAGCACGATAACACTGCTCAGAAACGCCATAACCAACAACATGGAGACCCTCAACACAGGCTTCGTTGGCACAGGCATACTCAACCCCACGCTGTCGGAATGCGGACTTACCGACAAGGCATATAACCTCCTGCTGCAACGCCGGTGCCCGTCGTGGCTCTACAGTGTCGACCAGGGAGCCACCACCACATGGGAGCGTTGGGATTCCTATCGCCTCGACAAGGGATTCGGCGACTATTCCATGAACTCTTTCAACCACTATGCTTATGGCGCGGTTGGAGAATGGATGTACCGTTTCATGGCCGGCATCGACACCGACGAGGAAAATCCCGGCTTCACAAACATCATCCTGCGCCCGACACCCGACACCCGCGAGAAACTCCCCGACGGGCAGGAACGCATAACCCACGCATCCGCAACCTATGAGTCGGTCCGCGGACATATCTCCTCGGCATGGGAAAGCGGTGAACAGTTCACATACAAAGCCGAAATACCGGCCAACACCACAGCCACTCTCTACATGCCCATCGCCACACCTGACGACGAAATATTCGAAGGCGCCCTTCCCGTTGAAGAGGCCGAAGGTGTGGAAGTCATAGGGCGTGACGACACCCACGCAATCCTGCGCGTGGCTTCCGGTAAATACAGTTTCACACGTAAGGAAGGCGCAGGCATCGACAATGTCGTCGCCGGAAACACCCGTATGACCGTTTATCCCAATCCCACCCGTGACATCCTGCACATCGCAAGCGACTGCGAGATCGGCTCCGTCACACTGTACGACACCGCAGGTCCCGCCATGCTCCATGTCACCGAAAACTGCAGCACTCTCGATTTATCCACTCTCCCCGCCGGGCTGTATATCCTCTCCGCTGATACCGCAGACGGCCCGTTCGTCACCAAAATAGTGAAGCAGTAAAAATATCCCTGAGGGTAATCAGAATTCACGAATTTTGACACACCATCATTACTAAAATCCCCGCATCGGGTGTTGGCGGAACTTGTTGTTCCAGACGCCCGATGCGGGGATTATTTTATGCGTGTATTGTCTGTCAGTCAGCGGAAGTAAAGCCGACAAGGAGCATGTCGGTCTTTGCCTCGCCGCTGCGTCCGAGTTCTATCGGCTCGTCAAACCTGTAACCCGGAGCCACCTCCTCGGCAAAAGAAGGAAGATCGCAGGCGGCTATCACAAGCATACCTTTTTCAGGATGATCCACGTCAAAGCGGTGCAGGCGGTCATCAAGATAATATCCGAGAGTGAAGAAACGCTCCATACGGCCGTAACGGAAAGCATACAGTCCCTCCTGCGCGGGCACAGCCTCCTCTATGCGGTGCGCCATATCGCGGTCTGACTTGTAGTTCATGCAGGCGGGGAGCGCCGACCCCTGCACCATCCAGTAGAGAACCAGAGTGAACACCATGCTGCCCATTGCGGCAGAGCGCGGTGACCGGCGCAGAAGAATCCAGATCAGCACTATCGCAGACAGAAGTGTGAGATAGCATACCGCCGACGGGAGTATACGGGTGCCCTCTGCGGCGAAACCATTGAGAATCATCGCAGTGGATCCCCTTCCGAAAGGCGCCACAGCTCCCGACATCACTGACAGAATTGCCAGAGGGGCAATCACCCCGAGAACGGCCAGTATCCATCCGTAAACACGCACACATACAGGGGCGATATTTATGAGACGACGCAGATAAAGCGCCATGAAATATGCCATGAACGGATACATCGGGAGCAGATACACACTCCGTTTGCTTTTGGGAATGCAATAGAATACAAACACAAGCAGTGCGGCAAGCATGGCGAAAAGTTCCACCGGATCCATACCACGCAGACGCTGCAGCAGGTTGCCGCTCCCTTTCTTTATATGCCGCCAGGGGCATGCGAACAGGCTTATGAGCAACAGCAACGTATATGGAGCGAAGCCCGACAGAAGCGAGGTGAAATTATACAGCACCGAGTGTTCATGCGACCCATAGGTCATGCTGCCTGTGAAACGTCCGAAATTCTCCTCAAGCACAAGTTCAAGAAACGGCTCGCCGCCACGGGCATAGGCGGCCACATACCACAATGCCGGCAGAAGCAGCGAAAGCAATCCCGAGAGAGCGAGACTCACAGTGGTCTGCACGAAACCGCCCCCCTTTATCAACCGGAAAACAAACAGTACCATACATGGAAGCAACATCCCGATCGGCCCCTTGGTAAGCACCGCGCCGCTCATAAAAAGCGCGGCCACCACAGAGGGCATCCACGTGCCTCCGGGATGGCGTTCCCACTGACGGTACAACATATACAAGGCTCCCACCATGAAAAAAGTGAGCAGCATGTCCACGCGGCATATGGTGGCCGCGCGGAACACCTCGAACGCACCTGCACACACCAGTGCGGCTCCCAGAGCCACTCCCCCGGGACTGCGCCGCGAAAAGAAGCGGAAAGTCATCATCACCATCGCAATGGCGGCGAGTGCCGAGGGAAGGCGGCTCAGAAACTCCGTGACATGACCGCCATTGAGCCACCCGAGCAGCGCTATGCACCATGCGAGCATAGGCGGCTTGTATGGTATGTCGGCACCGAAACTCACAGGCAATATCCAGTTGCCCTGATTGAGCATGGAGACTGCGACAATGGCCTCACGCGGTTCCCCTTTGGTTGTAAACAGCGTTTCCGACAGAAACGGTATAAAAGTGACGATGAGAAGCCCTGCCAGAAGCAGGGTTTCCCATCGTGCTGTACTCTTGTCGATTACAGAAGCTGAATGTGACACTATCTATATTTTTAATCTTATCGGACTGTTAATTCCCAAACGAAAGAGTGGTATAGTAACTTCCTGTATAATTGGTATTAAACGAGAGATTGACATACCTGCCGCCCGCTCCATACCATGTGGCGGATATCACTCCCCCGCTGTTGGCAGTCTGCACCGGCATGCCGTATTGAGCCGTGAAGGCAGCATACAGATTGTTGTACCGGCTGAGATCATAATAGCTCGTAGGGCATGTGAATTGCGAACCGGTAAGCACTCCGTTCGTATAATACAGTGCCGCATCAGGCCAGTAATAGTTCATCTGGGGCACATCGTTGAGATACACGACATTGTTGCCGTAGCTGCTCACAGTATATCCATTGTTGACCAGAGCGTTTATGCTGGCTGTGATGGCTGTGCCGAGAGCGACACCGAGGATGGTGCCGAAAACCGGTCCGCCACTGACATAATGCCACCGTGGAGGGGGTACGGGACGGTGGTATGCGCCGAAGAAAGGCACAGGATGGCGGTAGCCGTGGGGATGCGGACGGGGAGGACGCGGCGGACGAGGAGGTCTCTGTGGTCTGGGAGGTCTGTGAGGTCTCTCTGGCCTGGAAGGACGGTAATGATCATTGCCGGGACGGAAATTTCCTCCTCCGGGGCGATGATTGTTGTTACCTTCGGGACGTTCAGGACGATGCTGCTGCCCTCCGTTGCCGGGGCGCCCATTGGAAGTGCTCGGACGGTTCCCGGAGTTCCCGGGGCGGTTGTTCTGGGATCCCTGTCCCGGACGGGTATGGTTGGACGACGCGCCGTTGTTGGTCGGGCGGGATGTGCCGTGGGCCGGACGGTTCGCGCTGTGTGAAGATGACGGGCGGTTGCCTCCGTTGCCGGAGGGACGGTTGGGAGCGCTCGCTCCCAAGGAGGTGTTCTGCCCTCCCCTGCCTCGCGTCTGGGCATCGGCAACAGGAGCCGCCACCATAGCGAAAGCCAACAGGAAAGCTGTTACTGTCTGGACGAATTTCTTCATTTTTCGGTCCTCCTTTCAATTATTTTTCACGTTATACTTTTTAGATAGCCGAAAGGTGTGAAAGGTTTAACCGCCCTTGTATTTTCAGCTTTTTTAGTAACTTTGCCGCATAGTCCAATGATAATTATGAAACATATCGTAGTACGGCTTATCGCAGCCATAACAATAATA
>CADFRV010000035.1 GCA_902836725.1 Muribaculaceae bacterium | reverse complement strand
AGATTATAGAGCGTAGGCATCATTGCTCTGCATGCTTACACACCACTTCTACACGCTGTCAAAACCGGTCATCCCCGTTATATGACATTACGATTTGGCGTATATCAATTACAAAGTTAACATTCCCCGTGGTATTATGCAACTGCGGGGAATGTTATTTAAGTTTATTTAATATCGTTGTTTCCGAGGCGTAGCTATACGCGTCTATATTCCCGTGTTATATGGGAAAGATGGCTGTCAACGACCCACTTCGTCGAGAATGGCTTTTTTGAAGGCATTGTGGTCGCGGAGGTCAGGACGGCCGGCGGCATTACCTTTGCGGTCCACAAGGATATAGTAGGGGATACCGTCCACATTAAACTGCTTGCGCAGTGCAGCTATCTGCTTGTCGCTGACACGGTAATGAATACCGCGGATATCCTTTATCTTGGCGGCGTACTGGTCGATAGGCGATGATTCGTCGGCGATGTAGATCCATACAATATCATCGCTTGAGAGGTCGCCGCTCTTCTCCGGTTCGTTGTTGGCGAGGGCAGCGCGGCATGGACCACACCACGTATTCCAGAGGTCAACCATCACCACTTTGCCCCGGTGTGGTGCAAGGATCGCATCAAGGAGTTTGTTGTCTGGCACATCTGGAGCAGGGGTTATGAGATCGTAGTTTATGGCGGCAAAGCGTTTTTTTGCCGCCTCGGCCACGGCAATGATCTCGTCGGCCATCGGGGAACATAATGTGCGGAGCGAATCAAGCGAGGCGGGGTCAGTCATTCCCTTGGTGTCGGCTTCCCGGTAGGCTTTGATATAAAGCCGTGCCATGTCAAGCACACCTGTATCAACACCGGCTTCTTTCCAGAATTGAGTGTTCGTCAGGCCGGTAACCGATCTTGACAGCAAAATATCGGTATCGTTAAAATCAATAAGTGCGGCTATGGCCCTGATGTTTTCTGATGACAGTTTTACCGGAATTTCCTTGTCGATATCCTCCGGCCTGCGATTGTTCACATATTCGTAATTACACAGCAGCGTGCCTTTGGCGTTTGCTGCGGCGCATGCTGTCTCTACCTTGAGGTCGTTGAGCAGTTTGTCACGGGTTGCGGTTGAGAGGCTTGTATCGGCTTCGATAGAGTCTTTCACGGCGTTGTACTGGGCGATCAGATAGTCGGTATAGGCGTTCCCGTCCATGTGGTAGTCGCCGAAATTGCCGGTAAAGGTCTGCAGCACCTGAGAGCTTTTGTAATGGCAGATATTGGGGTAGACGCTGTTGGCGCGCGACATGATCATACCGCTTGCATCAGGCTCCGTCTCGTCGCGAGATGCCATGTTGAGCATGCCTGAGAAATGGGAGTTGAGGTAGATGTCTACAGTTTCCCCGGGGGTGACTGTCGTAGCGCCGGAGGGGAGTGTGGCGATCGATTCAGATGATTTGTAGATGAAGAATTGTGCCGGAGAAGAGAGTGCTACTTTCATTTCGGCGATACCGGTAGAATCGATCAGGGCATGATTGTTTTCCATAGAGGTTACCTGACCGTGCAGAGTATTGACCCCCCAACTCAGTTTGTCTCCCATTTCGGGGCGATAGCCCATTACATGCACGCGCACTGTGGTGGTGTCAAACTTAAATTCCATAGAGGGGAACATGCCGTCAGGATCAATGTCGCGCAGCTTGGCCGGCATGTCGGCCATGTACATGTCGGGGTTATCGGTTCCGGTGAGGTCGATGTCCCATATCGCCCAACCGTCGGGTGTGTCTTCTGTAAAATCTATACAGTTGGCAGTGGAGGGGATAGGGGGGAAGTTCATGGTGAAGCGAAGCACACCCGATTCGGGCATCGTTATCTGTTCATCGGGGGTGATCCCGTCAAAGAATATGACGGATATTTGTTGCCGTTGGCTACAATGGCGCTTGAGCTGGAGAGACGTACCCACCATCCCGGACGGAAATGGATCACTCCGTACAGAGTGGTCGACGAGTCTGTCAGCTCAATCTTGTCAAACGAGAGATTGGTGGTGTTGCTGCTGCCGATGAACGGCTTGTCGATTGTGCCGCGGTTGTTAAACTGCGAGCATGCTGAGATCCACAACATCAACGTTGCTGCGAATGCGAGGGTGATACTCTGCCTCATAATGTGACGGTATATTACGATGCGCTGTAAAGATAGCGGAAATATGTGTTTTGATCTTTATAATTGTTCTTCATGGATCTACCCCCCGGAGTTTTATTTGCCTTTCGAGGGCTTATTGGAGGTACCGGCTATCTGTTCGGCAAATTTGTTCGGAAACGACAGTTTCACCGGTGGCCGGCTCAGCGCATAGGCGATGAAACCTATACCCATTAATATAAAGGGTATGGAGAGCCATTGCCCCATATTCAATGTCATGCCCACTTCAAATTCCTCCTGCGGATTTTTCACAAATTCGATAAGGAATCTGCTTGTAAAAAGCACAACGAAAAACACTCCGAACAATAGGCCCGGGCGTTTTTCCGCGTTTTTCTTCCAGTACATCCACATCAGCAGGGCGAAAAGCGCGAGATAGCATCCGGCTTCATAGAGCTGGGTGGGATGCGACGGTAGCGAGAAGACCGGTTCCGCGCCGTTGATCCACCCGTGAATGTTGGTAATGAACCTGAATCCCCACGGCAGATCGGTCGGATGGCCGTATATCTCATGGTTCATAAGATTGCCTATGCGTATGAGCGCACCCACGAGTGCGATGGGGATGACAAGGCGGTCGAATGTCCAAAAGGGACTTTTCTTGGTCACGAATATGGAGAACAGGATAATGGCTATCATTATGCCTATGGTTCCGCCGTGGCTCGCCAGACCGCCTTCCCACGTGTATAATATTTCTATGGGATGTTGCGAATAATAGTCCCACGCATAGAAAAACACATGTCCCAGGCGTGCTCCTACGATAGTCGCGATCACAACGTATACCAGTAGTGAGCCGAGCCATTTTTCGGGAGCGCCTTCGTGTCGGAAGATCCTGGCCATGATCATATAGCCCAGGTAGAAGCCGATGACAAACATCAATCCGTACCATCTTATTGTGACGGGATGTCCGATCAGTATGGGGTTTGCCGTCCAGGTTATAAAGTCAAGCATTGTGCGGTTGGTATATTTAGAAAAGGGATCGTAGTCTGAAAGTTTCGGACTACGATCCTCTCTTTATTAATATTCAGTTTGTTTTTGCCGGTCAGCAGGGTTTGCCGTTGACGATGGCTTCGGTATCGCGTGCGATCATGAGCTCCTCGTCGGTAGGCACTACCACAACTTTCACTTTCGAGGCTTCAGACGAGATTACAGTTTCCGTACCTCTTGTGGCGGAATTCACCTCCTTGTCAATATCTACTCCCATGAAGCTGAGCGGGGCGCATACCCGGGCGCGCAGATCGGCCTGGTTCTCGCCTACACCTCCGGTAAACACTATAATGTCCACGCCACCCATTTCGGCCGCATATGCGCCGATGTATTTGGTAATGCGTTGTTCATACATGTCAAGTGCCAGAGCGGCCTGTTTGTTGCCGGCCTTTACAGCGGCGTCTATCTCACGCATATCCGACGACAGCTCGCTGATGCCGAGTATGCCGCTTTCCTTATTGATGATTTTCTGCAGTTCGTCTACCGAGAGATTGTGCTTCTTCATCAGGTAAGTTATGGCACCGGGATCCACATCTCCTACGCGTGTGCCCATCATAAGGCCTTCTGTAGGGGTAAGACCCATCGATGTGTCTACGCTTTTTCCGTAGAGCACGGCTGTTATCGAGCCTCCGTTACCCACGTGGCATGTGATGATTTTCTGTGTGGCGATGTCTACACCTAGTATCTCGCATACGCGTGCCGATACGTAACGGTGGCTTGTGCCGTGGAATCCGTAACGTCTCACCCCGTCCTCCTTATAGAAACGGTAGGGGAGGGGGTACATATATGATTTAGCAGGCATTGTCTGGTGGAATGCGGTGTCGAACACACCCACCTGTTTGATGCCGGGCAGAATTTCCTCCACAGCCTCGATGCCAGTTACATTCGCGGGATTATGCAGGGGCGCCAGATCGTAGCAGTCCTTTACCTGCTGCAGCACCTCATCTGTCAGCAACACGCTCTTGCTGAACTTTTCCGCACCGTGGACAACGCGGTGACCCACAGCGTCGATCTCGCTGTATGATTTTATGCATCCCACCTCGGGGTCGGTCAGTATGTCGAGCACGGCTTTCACCGCTCCCTTGTGATCCACGAGGCCGAGTTCCTTTATGGCTTTGCTGCCGTCTGAGAGTTTGTATTTCAGGAATCCGTCATGCAGGCCGATTTTTTCAACTCCTCCCTCTGCCATCACACGGTTGTCGGAGGTATCTATGAGTTTGTATTTAACAGAGCTGCTTCCGCAGTTAAGAACGAGGATTTTCATGTTTATTATATTTAAGAATTCAATCGTGGATAGCCTGGTTTGCGGTCATGATGATAGTCTTGTATATATCGTCTGCCACACAACCTCTTGAAAGATCACTCACTGGGGCTGCAAGACCCTGGAGAAGCGGGCCTACCGCCTCGGCACCCGCTATTCTCTGCACGAGTTTATAGGCGATGTTTCCAACTTCAAGCGACGGGAAAACAAGCACATTGGCATGTCCGGCAATATCGCTGTGCGGAGCCTTGAGGGCTGCCACTACAGGTACTATGGCTGCGTCTGTCTGGAGCTCTCCGTCCAGATGCAGCTCCGGAGCCATTTCATGTGCCAGACGGGTGGCCTCCACCACTTTGTCTACCCTTTCATGTTTGGCGCTTCCTTTGGTAGAGAATGACAGTATGGCGACTTTGGGGTCTATTCCCGCTACTTCGCGTGCTGTGGTTGCGGAGCATACCGCTATCTGGGCGAGCTGGCGCGCGTCGGGATCAGGCACAACCGCACAGTCGGCGAATATCATCAGGCCGTCTGTCCCGTAAGGGCTGTTTTCCGGCAGAAGCATTATGAATGCGCCTGAAACAGTATCGATGCCGGGCGCTGTCTTGATCACCTGGAAAGCAGCGCGGAGCACATCGCCGGTTGTATGTATGGCTCCGGATACGAGGCCGTCGGCATCGCCGGCTTTTACCATCAGGGAGCCGAAGTATAGTTCGTTTGCAGTGAATCGGCGTGCATCCTCCATTGTGATCCCCTTCTTTTTTCTGAGTTCGAAAAACAGGGGAGCATAGCGGTCGATGTTCTTTTCATCCAGAGGATCAATGACGGTGGCTCTTGAAATGTTTCCGAGTCCGAGTTCTTTTGCTTTCGCTTCCACTTCGGCAGGGTTGCCAAGCAGGATTATGTCTGCCAGTTCGTCGGCAATAATTCTGTCGGCGGCAGTTAGATTGCGTTCTTCGGTACCTTCGGGAAGTACTATGCGTCGGCGGTTAGCTTTCGCGCGAAGTGTCAGTCGTTCAAAAAGTTTCATTTCATTCCGGTTGTTTATCGGTTTGTCTTCGGTTGTCGAATCGGGCATTATCCTGCGGTTAGCTTTCGTGCAGGGGGGAATACATACCCCGGAGGGGGAGGTTTGTGGTGCAAAATTAACAAAAATGTGAGAAACGCGGATAATAAATGCATTCAAAAAAAGCTCGGAAATTGTTCGGGAAAAGCGTTAACTTTGCAGAAAAGATTGAGAATATGCCTTTAGAAAACTTCGGTACTACTGTTGCCGCAGTAGAATTGCTCGCGCCGGCGCGTAATGCCTCCACTGCGATTGCCGCCATCGATCATGGCGCGGACGCCGTATACATGGGCGCATCCGGGCATGGTGCCCGTAGCCAGGCTTCCAATTCCATAGAAGATGTGAGGCGTGTGGTCTGTTATGCCCATAAGTTCGGTGTAAGGGTGTACGTGACTGTCAACACCATTGTGTATGACAATGAGATAAAAGAGGTGGAAAGTCTCATCGGCGAATTGTGGCGTCTCGGTGTGGATGCGCTTATCGTGCAGGATATGGGCATCCTGCGCATGAATATCCCCCCTATACCCCTTCATGCATCCACCCAATGCGACATCCGCACACCTGAAAAAGCCCGTTTCCTTGAAGATGCGGGCTTCTCGCAGCTCGTATTGCCCAGAGAGCTATCTCTTGAGGAGATACGCTCTTTCCGTGCAGCTACCACTGTACCCCTTGAGGCGTTTGTTCACGGGGCGCTCTGTGTGAGTTACAGCGGCGACTGCCAGGCCAGCTTCGTCCTCACAGGTAGAAGTGCCAACCGTGGGGAATGTGCGCAGATATGCCGTTACAAATATGATCTGGAGGATGCGGAGGGGGCGAAGATACTCCGGGGAAAGCATCTGCTGTCATTAAAAGACATGAACCGCATTGACAGCCTGGGAGACATGCTCGACGCCGGTATCACCTCGTTCAAGATCGAGGGGCGCCTTAAGGATGAGGCGTATGTGAAGAATGTGGTCGCCGCTTACAGCGAGGCGCTTGACAGGGCGATCCTGGCTTCCGGCGGAAAGTTCCGCCGCGCTTCGAGAGGACATGCCCGTCCATCATTCAGACCCGATGTAAGAAAGAGTTTCAACCGTGGTTTTACCTCATATTTCCTGCAGGCTCCTGCCGGAGCGCCCGCGAGGATGGCATCGTTTGATACTCCCAAGTGGATAGGGGAGGAGGTAGGCATCGTTGTGCGCCAGCCATCTCCGCGTCAGCTTGTCGTCAGGCGGAACACGACGTTGAACAACGGCGACGGCATCGGATGTTTCAACGAGGCGGGTGAGTACTGCGGTGTGCGTGTCAACCGCGTGGAAGGAAACACTCTGTATCTTGCCTCAGATATATCCGTGCCTGCGGGGACGGTGCTGTACCGTAACTCCGACCGCAACTGGAGCAAATTGATCGACCAGTCTGAGGGTGGAAGGAAAATCGGCATAGCGATGCGTCTGCGCGGCATCGCAGACCGCATTGCGCTTGAGATTACCGATGAAGAGGGGCTCACAGTGACTCATGCTTGTGAATGCGATTTCCAGATAGCGCGCACGCCGCAGGAGGATGCACGCAGGCGCACGCTGTCAAAGCTCGGTGATACACATTTCGAACTTCTGGAGCTGCATGATTCTCTTGGCGACAGATTTGTGCCGTCGTCAGTGCTGGCTTCTTTGCGACGGGAGGCAGTATCATTGCTTGAAAATACATGTGCCGCCAGATACACCACCGGATACCGTCGCGCCCCGGCTCCCGGTAGCGGTTTATTGCCGTCATCTGCAAAGCTGACACGGCACGACAATATCGCCAATTCGCTCGCGCAGGACTTTTATCGCGAACATCTTGTTTCTCAGGAACCGATACCTTCCGCTCTTGAGGTTTCACCCGATGCCGTGAAGTCAGACACCAGGGTGATGCAGACGCGCTATTGCATCCGGCGTGAACTCGGTGCTTGCCTGAAGACTTCTTCGGCAGGCAAATTGCCGGCGAAACTTTACCTTACCTCCGGCGCTACACGCTTCCGCCTCGAATTCGATTGCCGCAATTGCCGCATGAATGTGCATCTTGACAGATAATTTACAAATAATAGCATTTAAAAACCGGTGACACGCGGAATTTTCGAGTGTCACCGGTTTTGTTATAATGTGTTATAGGGCTTGCTGTTGTATCAGTCGGGCAGGATTTCGTAGCCGGTGGCCTCGAGGAAATAGAAAGAGAGATAGGGCTTGCCTTCGATAGAGTCGCGTTCGGCGATGCGCGCGCGGTAGTCGGCCACACGCTCGCTGAGGGTGGCGAGATCCTGCTGTCCGTGGGCGGCGCGCTCGGTCTCGCAACCTATTTCCGGCTGTGCGGCTACACCCTCGCCGTTGTTTGCGGAATTGGCGATCTCCTCTCCCATCTGTCCCATTTGTTGAAGATATGCCTCGTCGATACGCTCCTCATGGAATATTCCCGTTACTTTTATAGGGTGGTGTATGGCCTCTCCTGAAAACGGTGCGTCCATACCGGGGAAAGCCTCGCAGCGAAGAAGCATGTTGTCGGCATTGCCCTGTACGAAAGCTTTGCGGCCACCATGTTTGCACAGATGGGAGCAGATACCCTCCAGAGTGACTGTCTGATCCACATATTTGTCGGGGTTGGTCAGTACTTCGTCGACGGTTATAGCCGCAGTGTCTTCGGCGTCGTTTCCTGTGTTCTGGTTTTTGTTTGAGCTATTGCATGAAGTGGCTACGAGTGCAAGTACGAGTGTAGCCAGCAGAAAGATTGTTTTTTTCATTGTTCTGTTTTTTATAGTTTGATGTTATTGATGTCTGATTACAAGAATCGGCACGAATATGAAGATGCCGAAGAGGAGCGTGAGAACCACATTGGCCACAAGGCATCCGGTCTTCCGTTTACGCAGACGGAAAGCTACGATGGCAGCCAGCAGCGCGTTGAGGAAGATGGCGTGCCATGAGAAGTTGCCTGCGCGGGGATAAACATACAGGTCGGTGTCGCTTGTAAAACTCGTTGTGAACGGGAATATCCATTTTTCGATCTTATCGCGTGCTCCGGTAGGATATGTGTAGCGGTATTCACCCAGGAGTTTGTTGCCGTTCTGGGCGTCAAGCGCGGTCCACACAATTTCTTTGTCTCCGCAGTTCTTGATAGTGCAGCTGAAGAGACTTTTGATTATGGTGAGACGCTGGTGCTCCGGGTCGAAATTCACTCCGGGCAATTTTATCATCCGGTATGTGTCGCGTTCGAGCCCGTAGAGCGATCCGTCTTCGCATGATACGAGACCGTAAAGCATGCGGTCGGCGTTTTCTGTCACAAATACATGCACAGGTTTTGCCCCCTCAGGAAGCTCTATGCGTGCCATACTCGGACGTCCTACCTGCATCTTGAGATGATACAGGTTGTTGTCGGCATCGATGATCAGATAGCCGTTGTCGTATGCCTTGCGCGTGGTGATGTTTGCCATCGCTTCTTTGGCAGGAAAGCTGAATCCCTTCTCGGCAAACATCTTTGCGAAGCGGCGGGTCTTTACATCGTCTGTGGAGTTGGTCTCCATATCGATGATCTCCACACCGTCGTGCATTGTGAGCGCCACTTTGGGATCTTCAAGTTCGAAACGTGCCGGCATGGACTCCATCAGCGGGTATATCGTGGGTACCGAGCGGTTTATGTCGCGCGGGAAGGAAGCGAACACCCACCGGTTGCGGCGTATGTTCTGCATCGACATCTCGATCCCTTTCAGTGAATCGGGCATAAGTCCCTTTGATGCCAGTTGGTTGACATACATTTCGGGAAGGAGCGAATCACGCTGGTCGCGGGTGTAATGCCCCGACGATGTGTCTGTAGCCGGATCGTAGTCGAAGATCTCGGGATCCTCATGTCCGTTTTCGGAAGGTATGCTCACGATAAACCTGTCATTTATGGGAGACCATGACACGAACGGATCGGCGATATTCTGCGGAAAGCACAGCGAGAGAAGCCAGGGAAGCACCCAGCTGAGGACAGCTGTGGCCAGAAGGGTTACCAGTATATAATAGAAACGTTTCATAATCAGTCTTGCAGGCCCTCCTTGAACCTTGCTATGGAACCGAACGACAGTACGGCCAGTATCAGTATCAGAATTATTATCACTATGATCATACTGTTGTATGCAGCCATTACCCCGGGCTGCAGGAACATAACCATTATAAGGGCGATACCTAGAAGCGACAGAATAACGCGGGTGTACCATGTGCCCTCCAGACACACTGCCGACACACACAGATATGCGCAGATCCCTGCGAGATACCACGGAAGCATAGTCAGCAGCACGCGCCACACCATCTCCCCGGGCAGTATGGTCGCGTCGTAAACCGCTATCACAATAGCCTGCAGAACAAATATCACAAGCAGCTGTATGGTGCCGGTGGCAAGCATCAGCGATACCAGGCGCGAATGAGGATACGGCAGATGCAGGGTCAGTTTCAGGCGCTTGTGCGACATTTCAGGTGCCATCTGCGCTATGCCGAGCGCCATTCCGATTATCAGCGGAAGATATTTTACCGGATCCACGAATGAACTGTCCTTGAGGATCATCCCAAGCCAGAGGATATTCACGCCGTTTGCCGAAATATGGGAGTTCATAGTCAGTATCACATAGCCGGCTACAAGCAGCGATACGATTAGGGCTACGAAAAACACACGTCGTGTCTTGAGCCATTCTTTGAATAACAATGCGCTGTACATCATTTAATATTTACCGGTTAGACCTATGAATGCATCTTCGAGCGACATTTCGCGCCGCTTCATGTTTGACGGGCTGATGCCGTGGCTTTCAAGCACCTGTGCCACATGTTCACGGGGCTTGAAGGTATAAAGCTCCACTTCGTTGCGTATCAGCGAGGGGTTGACTATACCGCTCGCTTCGTCGAACTCCGGCAACTTATCGGTGTCGCAGGTGAATGTATAGCATGTGAAATCGCGCAGCAGGTCGGCCACGGATGTCTGGGTAAGGATCTTTCCGTAGTCGAGTATGATACAGTCGTCGATCAGGCGCTCCAGGTCCTGTATTATATGTGAGGTCATGAACACGGTCTTCTCCTCCGCCTTTGCGAATTCATGCAGATAATCCACGAACAGGCGCCGGTACCCGGGGTCAAGTCCGAGGGAGAAGTCATCGAGCACGAGCAGGTCTGCGTTCTGGGCCAGGATAAGGCCGAGCGCTACCTGCGAGCGCTGTCCGCACGACATGGTGGATATACGCTGGTTGGGAGATACATGGAGTTTGTTCATGAGTTCATAATATGCGTCCTTGTTCCATTTCGGATAGAAACGGGAATAGAAGCGCTCGATCTGCTCGATGGTCATGAACGAATACTGGATATGTCCTTCGATGAGCAGTGCTATGCGCGCACGTGTCTCCGGACGCATTTCCGTGATCGGTTCGCCGAATATGCGGCATTCGCCCGACTGCGGACGAAGGTAACCCATCAGAATGTTGATTGTGGTGGTTTTGCCGGTTCCGTTCTTTCCCAGTAGTCCGAGTATGCGTCCTTTGGGTACATCGAAATTCAGGTCGCTGTAGATCAGTCGCCCTTTCCCGTAGCGCTGGGTTAGATTTTTAACCGATATTACCGTTTGGTTGTCAGTCATTTTAGTGTTTGTATATCTCGATATTGTGATAGTTAGAATATAAGCGATGCTGTCACCGCTGCTTTCTGGCCCTGTGCCAGTCTGCGGAAATCCGTATAACTGTAGGAGGCTTCGAGGTTCAGGATCTTCCCTGCGATGTTTCTTGATATGCCTGCACGGGCGCTTATATTGCTTATGTCGGAGCTGAGCATATCGAAGTTTGATTTCACAGCCTGTCCTATCCCTTCCCCGGTATTGAGGTTGCCCCACACGGGTGTGCGGGCGGTGGCGGGGGAGAACGCTCCGTTCACACCGGTGGTTAACAGTGTGTTTGCGTTGGGGCGTATGGCGGCTGCGATGTCAAGCGATGCGGTGAAACGTCTTACCTGTAGTTTCCGCGCCGGATCTGTGAGGCTCTCCTTGTCGTTGTGGAACATTCCTGTCGGTGTGACAGTGATTGACAGGTTTCCGTCGGCACGCTGCCATTCCACCGGCACACACACGGTGGCTGAAAACATGTCGTGGCTGTAGTTGTTTCGGGAACCGATTTTCTCATATGAGTTTCCCAATGAGGCGCCGAACAGGTTTTCCTTGCTGCCGCGTGTGCTTGCGTCGGCTTTCAGTGTGGGGAGAAAGCTTATCGCCCGGTTGCAGCCTATGTGCCATGACACCGATGCCTGATAGATCTGAGTCGCTGTGGTGCCGAGTGTTATGTCGTTTATATCACGCAGGATCATCGACACATTGTTGCGGGTATAACTTATGCGGGCCGAGAGGCCGTCGCCATGCGAGGAGGGGAGCAGTGTTATCGCTCCCGAGTATGCCAGCAGATTGTGGCCGCTGCTGTTGCACAGGTTGTTGTCGAAGCGGTTGTAGACATTTCCCAAGCCGGCCAGCAGTCGTGTCATGATCGTATTGGCCGGGTTATAGTAATCTACATCGCAATTCTGGTGATATATGCGTATCGAAGCATCAAGCGCAAGCAGATATTTTGCAGACATGCTGTATGCCCCTCCTGCCGAGATGGTAAGATCCGATACAATGTCGCGCACACGCGGGTCATGTGAGCGATGGGCGGTTTCCGCGCGATATCCGGCCGAAATTCCCGCGGCCCAGGGGCCGTAACGGTGTGTCCAGCCTCCTCCGAAAGTGTAACGTTGCCGCGTGACATCTCCCCCCTTCGCATCGCCGAGCATGAAAGGAGCGAGAAGCCGGTAGTCTATACAGTCTGCATATCTGATATCCTTGCTCACACCCGATGTGAACGATGCGTTTCCCCACACGGTGGATCTGGAGGATAGCGGATAATAGGATTCCGCTTCGAGACGGTAGAGATTGTGTCCTTTCCCCTCCTGTACCATAAATGGGGTGGACTGTCCGGAGTAATCGAACGTAGCCCTCACCTGCGACACTGCGATCGTGTCGAGCCATGACATTGTGGCCGGGCCGGCTGTGTAATACTGTCGCTGTAATGAACCGGCAGGCGAATGCATGTCGGCAAATGTTTGCAGTAACGTATTGTCTGGCTCAGTATCAGAAGCCTTGGCGGCAGTATTGGATACAGCCGCCAAGGCTGGTACAAGCAGTATGCTGATTACAACTTTCGTCAGATGCATGTTTTATTTGGCGCTGACAACTTCAAAGTCGTTGGCTGAATCGTCGGTATCCATCAGGATCACATTTCCTGCGGGGGAGTTTCCGGCCTGGCGGCGACGGAATTTCTTGCCCGTGCGGTTTGCAACCGTATTTTCTACGGCGATAGAGGCATAGCTCTTGTCGATTGAGGGTGCGAGGGATGCCATTTTGAAATCCTGTGCTACGCAGAGGTTCACGCCGTCGAGGACCCATGAATTGGGGATGATATACGCTTTGTTGCCGTTCATCTCCTTGCCGGTGCTTGACAGATAGGTGTAGTCTCCGTTATATTCGGCGAGGAATTTCTCAGCTGTCATCCCTTCGGGCATGCGCACCAGGGCGTAAGATTTGTTGCACTGTTGGTTGGGAAGCCAGATGGTGGCAGAGTAGCTGAACCACTTGTCGAGGTTGGGCACATCGGGATTGTCGGTGTCGCGCACGCTGCCGGTGGTCACTTCGTCATACCATTCGAAGTCGGCGTCGCGGTGGTCAAGGGCATTGCTTACCTGCTCGGTCCAGTCGATTGCCTGGTCAACGATTTTGATGGACTGTCCGGGCTGGATGGGAACATCCGTGCCGTTGCCGGGGATCACATAGATGGTCTGGGCGGTGAAGTTGTTCTCTGGCTTGTTTGCCTCTGTCAGCACTGTTATGGATGTAGCATTGGTGAATTTGCTTTCACAGAGTGCCAGACCGTCGGCATAGATCACTTCGTCGGTATTGTTGTAGATACGGAAGAAGGAGTCGTACAGGGCGCCTTTGCCGGTGGCATTGAGTGATCCTGAAACGTAGATTTCGCTGAACACGAGTGAGTTGTCAGGATTGAAGAAATACCAGTCGAGGGCTATGGAGCGGGTGTTCTCGTTTATTACCACATTCTGTGCCACCGCTCTCAGTGATTTTTCTGTCAAGGTGCCGTTGTCGGTATAGCTGGCTTTGGCTGTGGCGTCCACGTTATATGTTCCGGCTGTCAGCTGCAGGTTGTCTGTGCTTGTGACTGTAGTTACCGCGCCGGTGTTGATCTCTGTGAAATTGATTGTATGCGACTCTATTGTGCAGCCGTCGGGTACTTTATCGGTGAATGTCACTGAATAGACCGGTGTCACGTCGTCTTCTTCCGAGCATGCGGAAAATCCGGCGGCAAGCACCGAGCATACTAACAGATTTCTGAAAAATACTTTGTTAAGATACATGATTGTATAGTTTTATGGTGATATTCGTAGGGTGGTCAGATTCTCAAATTGAGTTCCATTCCGAAGTATGGCGA
>CADFRV010000034.1 GCA_902836725.1 Muribaculaceae bacterium | reverse complement strand
GCGCAATAATTTTCATGACTTACTTATGGTTTATAGGATGGTCATTTGTCGGGATTTGCGTCCTTGAGTATGCGGTTCCAGCGTATGCCGCCGTTCAGCAGCGATTTGTCCTTGTCGAAGCTGACAAGCACACGCCAGGGTGTGCCGACGATATGATCTTCAGGTACAAATCCCCAGTAACGTGAGTCGAGTGAGTTGTCGCGGTTGTCACCCATCATGAAGTAATAGTCCTGACGGAAAGTATAATAGTCCACCGGCTTGCCGTCGATCCACATTTTCCCGTCGCGCCACTCAGCCGAGGGATTGTTCTCATACACCTTTATAGTGCGGCCGTAGATATCCCAGGCGGTGCGGTTCATCTTGAGTGCTGTGCCCTTTTTGGGGATCCATATACCGTTTTCCCCTCCATATTCGGCCCGCGTCCAGTCGGCAGACTGAGCTGCCGGGAAGAGGGGCACCATAGGCTCTATGGAAGGTACCTGTTTCATGACTTTTGAAATCAGCGGGCTCTCCTCCATCTGCGCCACCATGGCGGCGGTAAGCGGGGAGACAAAGATCTGGGGCACCGTGCCGTCGGGGTTCACAACGAATCCGAGCTCCTTCAGCGAGGGAATGTCGGCTGCTGTCACCTCCACCGTGTAGCGGTCATCCACAGGGATGCCGAACGCCTCGAAATCCTCTTCAGACAACGAAGCCGCCGGCTGATAGAAATGGTTGAACTGCACATTCTCTGGGATAAGGAACTTCTCGCCGTCAATATATATGTCGCCGTCGGTGATGCGGATACGCTGTCCCGGAAGCCCCACGCATCGTTTCACATAATTCTCACGGCGGTCGACCGGACGCGCTATCACCTCACCGAATGTCTCCTTGTTGTTGAGCACATAATCGCGGCCATGCATGGCGATGAGTGAATAATAGTCGGGATTCTGCACCTTGCTCATCACAGTATCGCCCGCCGGGAAATTGAACACCACGATGTCGCCCGCCTCCACACTGCGCTGCCCTTTCAGGCGTTTGTACTCCAGCGACGGACTGTCAAGATAGCTCTTTCCCAGGCCGAACGGCAGCTCGTTGTGTACCAGTGGGAAATATACCGGGGTCATAGGCACGCGGGGACCGTAGACCGTCTTGTTGACAAAGAGGTAATCGCCGGTATAAAGTGTCTTTTCAAGCGACGAGGAGGGTATCTGGTAGTTCTGCCCGATGAAGGCGAAAATGAAATATACCAGCACGAGAGCGTAGACGATGGCATCGACCCACGACATAACCGATCTCACGGCACTGTTTTTGGATTTCTTCCACCATGTGAAAGGTATGTATCCTGTGATATAGATGTCGAAAAGCAATATGCCCGCAAGAAGCAGCCACCAGTTGCCCATCCATGCCACCCACAGCACAAACAGGAGCATCACCACTCCGAATCTTATCCACCGTGTGGTGGTGTTCTCGCTTATGCGGCGTCTGAATCCCTCTGCAAATGTTTCCTTTGCCTTTCCGGCATTCTCCTGTTGCGGATTATTTCCGTTCATCGGTTATTTTCGTAGATTGGTTTACAACATCAGATTAAAGTTCTCCGAGCATCTGCTCCATGCCGAGAAGTCCGCGGGCATCGGGATTTGCATGCACCCACTCGGCAGCCATTACAGCGCCAAGCGCGAAACCGTCGCGCGAAAAAGCCTTATGCTCCAGAGTGATGGCATCCACGGGGGAAGTCCATGTGATGATATGCGTTCCCGGCACCTCCCCGACTCTCTCATGGCCGATGGGGAGAATGCCTTCCGGAAGTTCCACACCCTCCAGAGGCTCACCCCACCCCTTCACGGCGGGATCGTTGGCCATGATCCCTTCGGCAAGGGTGATGGCGGTGCCCGACGGATGGTCGAGTTTGTGGATGTGGTGTATCTCCTTCATCGCGGGAGCATACTGGCTGAATTTACCCAGCAGACGCGCGGCATATGCGTTGATCTTCATGAACAGATTCACCCCTATACTGAAATTGGAGGTCCAGAAGAGTGTGCCTCCGGTCTGTGCGAGCATCTCCTTTACCTGAGGCATGTAGGCTGTCCATCCTGTGGTACCAGACACCACCGGCACACCTTTCGCAAGAGCCGCGCGGTAATTCTCCACCGCCGCCGCGGGAGCAGTGAACTCTATGGCTACATCGGCACCGGAAAACTCAGGCGAATCCATCTTTGCCTCCTCACCGGCATCGACGGTGCAAACTATCTCATGGCCACGCTCAAGGGCGATACGCTCGATCGCGTGCCCCATCTTGCCATATCCTATAAGAGCTATCTTCATTTTTTAAGTTCCTTGTTGGCCACACGCGGTATGGCTATTGTCGTAAAAACGAGCAACGCCCCTCCGGCGAGGGTGAAAGCCCAGCTGTCGCGCGACACATTGCCGTTGTAGAAGAGGAAAAAAGCGGCCACACAGAAAAACACCGCGCTCCACGACTCTATGCGATACAGGCGTTTGATGCGCGGATGAATGCCGGTATATGGTGAGAGCAGTTTCCCTGCAAGGAAACATACCGCACCGGCGGCATAGACATATTTCCACCATGTGCCGGCGGCTCCCGGAGCCACAGCCACGTTAAGAATGGGAAGCAGAGTGCCGGCGGCGATAGCCAGCAGTCCCACGATGGCGAGCGCCATGCACCATGTGCGCGGCGGCCTGCCGATCAGTTCTTCTTTAGTATATTTTTTTTGGTCGCTCATAATGATATTATTAAGAAGTAAGAAGAAAGAGCATTAGAAGTCAAGCAAGAATAGAAATAAGAAGTTGAGAAATTGAGAAATTTGATTCCTCTGATCCTTCTGATATCTCTGATGCCTCTGATTCTTCTGATCCCTCCTCAAATTATTCATCAATAATGTAAACGTCTTCGTTGATGCGCTGCATATGGTAATTCTCACGCACTATACGCTCCAGAGCGGCAGGGTCGGTGTCAAGCCCGGCATTGAGGCGCCTGTAATACTGCATGGTATCGTTGTTCTCCTTGATTTCCGCCTCCAATGCATCGATCTCCTCCTGGAGTTCGGCGCTGCGGGAATAGGAATTCTCATTGAAAAACACCACAAAAAGCACATATCCCACCGCAACAAGTAGCGGGAACGTGATATATCTGCGGCACCATTGCCATCCGCCTTTTATCTGCTCTTTCATATCAGGCATAAACTTAACAGACAAAGGTAACTATTTTTTTTCAGACATACAGTCAATAGCCGCTTCGCTAACAAATTTTATAAGTGATGGACTGCCTGTCAGTGACAGCTCAGGATCTTGCCGAATGGCGCCGCTCGTAAAAATACAGGGTGTAAAGAGCGGCGGCTCCGACAATGGCACACGGTATGCCGGCCAGAGCCGGGGCGGCAAGGCCGTATCCATGCCGTATGACGGCACCTCCCATAGCGGCCGCCACGGCATTTGACACGTTGAACGCGATCTGTATGCCCGCGCCACCGAGCATCTCACCCCCTTTGGCATAACCCACGATAAGATACTGCAACGGTCCCCCTATGCCGAAAAGCAATCCGGGAGCCACAAGCGCGAAAAGCAGCGACGGGATCCTGTCTGCCGCGAAAACATACATCATTGGCAGCAGAAACACTGCGATGGTGGCTATCACAGCCGTCACAAGCGAGGGGGAATACCTGTCGGCCAGACGTCCGGCAGCATAATTGCCGAGCACCATCCCGGCACCTACAAGAACCATTATGCCCGACATGGCACCCTCAGAGAAGCAGGCGACCCGTGTCATTATCGGCGATATGTAGCTCAGCCAGCAATATACGCTCGCCTGCCCGAAAAACACACCGGCATAGATCAGCCAGGGGGCGGGACGCGAGAGAAACCGGAACTGCCCTTTCATACCGGTATCAGGCAACGACGACATTGCCGGCACCCAGCTCCTTATGGCAACGAAGGTGATCACCCCAAGCAACGCCACTATAGCGAACGGCAGACGCCAGGAGAAAAGATTGCACACAAAAGTGAAAGCGGGCACTCCCACAAGGTTCGCCACAGTCATGCCACCCACAAGTACCGCCACCGCACTGGCACCTTTCCCGGGATCGGCAAGCCGTGAACATACGATAGCACCCGCGCCGAAGAACGCCCCATGCGGCAGACCTGATATGAATCTCGCCGCGAGCAGACAGCCGTAGCCGGGCGACAGCGCCACAAGAGCGTTGCCGACAGCTATCACGGCAGCAAGCAGCAACATGACCCTGCGCAACGGCAACCGGCGCAGAAAAAGCAGCGACGGCGCCCCCACGGCCACACCGGCCGAATAGGCTGAAATCAGATGGCCGGCCTGTACCACGCTGATCCTGAGGTCGGCCGCGATGTCGCTCAGGATACCCATCATACCGAATTCCACAATCCCCAGTGCGAAAGTGCCGAATGCAAGTGAAAGCAAAGATCTCTTCATTTCCGTATTTTCATTTTCGAGGGTGCAAAAATACGGAAAAATACGTATATCAACCCGTGTCGCGCCGAGGTAATTTCAGACACCGCGACATTATTTTTTGGCTGTTAGGAGGGAAAGCGCTAACTTTGCTTTGCTGGTGGGGAATCACATTATACTATTCATACTTAGCTTTGGTGAGCTATGACAAAGAAATATGATTTTCTGGTTATAGGATCGGGCATCGCCGGAATGAGCTTTGCCCTGAAAGTGGCGAAACACGGCAGTGTGGCTCTCATATGCAAGACCACACTCGAGGAAGCCAATACGGCTCTGGCACAGGGTGGCGTGGCCTCCGTGACAAACCTGGAGGTTGACGATTTTGACAAGCACATACACGACACCATGGTGGCAGGCGACTTCCTTTCCGATCCGGAAGCCGTGAGAAAAGTAGTGACGGAAGCTCCCGGACAGATCAGGCAACTGATTGAATGGGGGGTGAACTTTGACAAGAAGGAGGATGGCACTTTCGACCTTCACCGCGAGGGTGGACACTCCGAATTCCGCATACTGCACCATGCCGACAACACAGGATTCGAAATCCAGCAAAGTCTCATAGAAGCTGTAAGGAACAATCCCGATATCGACATCTACGAGAACCATTTCGCTATCGAGATCATCACCCAGCACCATCTTGGCAAGGTTGTCACACGCCGCACCCCCGACATCACATGCTACGGCGCATATGTGCTGAACCCCGAAGGGGGAGTAGACACCTTCCTGTCGAAAATCACCCTTATGGCCACCGGAGGAGTGGGAGCCGTGTATCTCACCACAACCAACCCGCTCGTTGCCACCGGCGACGGCATAGCCATGGTATACCGCGCCAAGGGCACCGTGAAAGACATGGAATTCATCCAGTTCCATCCCACGGCACTGTTCCATCCCGGCGACCGACCGAGCTTCCTCATCACCGAGGCCATGCGCGGCTACGGAGCCATACTCCGCAACCTCAAGGGGGAACGTTTCATGGAGAAATATGACGGGCGCCTGGAGCTTGCGCCGCGCGATGTGGTGGCCAGGGCCATCGACTCCGAGATGAAACTCAACGGCGACGACCATGTGTTTCTCGACGTCACCCACAAGGATCCCGACGAGACACGCCGGCATTTCCCCAACATCTACCAGAAATGCCTCTCGCTCGGGATCGACATTACCAAAGATTATATCCCGGTGGCTCCCGCCGCGCATTATCTCTGCGGCGGCATAAAAGTCGACGGCAACGGCGAGTCATCGATCAGCCGCCTCTATGCCGTGGGCGAATGTTCCTGCACCGGCCTCCACGGCGGCAACCGCCTCGCCTCCAACTCGCTTATTGAGGCAGTGGTCTACGCCGACGCCGCGGCACGTCACGCCATCGAAGAGATCGGCCACCTCTCATACCGCACGGATGTGCCTGAATGGAACGACGAAGGCACACGCCACCCCGAAGAGATGGTGCTCATCACCCAGAGCATCCGCGAAGTGAACCAGATAATGGGCACATACGTTGGAATTGTGCGTTCCAATCTGCGCCTTGACCGTGCATGGAACCGCCTCGACATACTCTACGAGGAGACGGAGCGCCTCTTCAAATGCTCGAAAGCCTCGCGTGAGATCTGCGAGCTGCGAAATATCATCAACGTGGGATATCTCATCATGCGCCAGGCAAAAGAACGCAAGGAGAGCCGCGGCCTCCACTACACCATTGACTACCCGCCCAAGCAATAATTCACTATCCCACACCGTTATATACCTACAATAACGGATATGGAACACGCTACGATATTGAAACACATACTTACAGCCGCCATGGTCTCCATGACGGCCGTATCGCTTTCAGCCGCGCCTGACTCCCCCGAAATGATGGAGCCGATGGAGACAGAGGCCCACACCGTGGAGCACCCCGGAAGCGGCATGCAGCCGGTGTTCCGAGGCCGATACCACAAGGTAACGGAGGAGGGTGACACAGTTCTTGTCGTGGTATTCAACGAGATAACGGTCTTTCCCGAACTCAAATTCAAGAACAGGAAAGAGCAGGAGTTTTTCTGGAAAACGGTGCGCGACGTAAAAAAGGCGCTCCCATATGCGAAACTCATCTGCGAGACCTTGCTCGAGACATACGAATATATCGAGACCTTCCCCACGCAGGAGGAGCGCGAGCGGTATCTCAAGGAGATGGAGTCGTCGGTGTTCAACCAGTACAAACCCGCCCTCAAACGCTTCTCGCGCAACCAGGCGCGCATGCTCGTGAAACTGATACAACGGGAGACCGACCAGAGCGGATACGATATCCTGAAAGCCTTCCTCGGGTCATTCCGCGCCACCTTCTGGCAAGGATTCGGCAAACTCTTCGGCGTAAACCTCAAAGGCTCATACAACCCCTCCAAAGACCGCAACGACGCCATCATAGAGCGCATCTGCGTCGCCGTGGAGCAGGGCCAGCTCTGACTGCTCCGCAAATTGTACCGGGTTTCTCCTCCCGGACAGCAACGTACAATGCCCCCGGCAATCATCAGTGGATTGCCGGGGGCATTTCATTATGTCTAAACCATCACTTCACCACTACGCGGCGGGTGAAATCATCTACCGTGACGAGGTAGAGACCCGCAGGAAGCGGCAACGACATTGTTCCCTGCGCGAGGGAGCCGGCATACACCAGGGTACCGTCCACAGAGTAAACCGAAGCGTCGCCGGAGCGTCCGTCGCTCTCTATGATCAGCTCACCGCCGCGACAGTATGCGTCCCACGAATGGTAGTCGGCCTCGTTGGCGCTCTCCACACCCGAGCCGCTTCCATACGGTGTGAGACGGATATCGTCGATCATTATTCTTGCGCCGGATACCTGATCGAGTTTCAGACGCACAGCACCGCTGCGGTTGATATCGGCTGTGAATTCGGCATACCGGTTGTCGCTGCCGGAAACTTTATTCACCGGTATCTCCACACTACAGATCTTCTCCCATGTGGCCCCGTTGTCGGCCGATACCAGCACATCCACAGCTGCGGGAGCGCTGTCGTCTCTCCACAGGCGTGCCCAGAAACTGAGCGTGCCGATGCCGTTGGGCTTGCTTTCCATCATAGTGAGATGCCTGTTGCCCGATTTATTCATGCGGGCGGCCTGCTCCCCTTCGTGGGGATAGGAGTTGGAACCGTTCTTCTCGAAAAGCGCTGTGGTGCTCCATGTGCATGCGGTGCCTTTGTAGGTCTTGTCTCCGTATGATCCCCCTCCGGCTGCGTCTGCCTCGAAATCCTCATGGAAATCAGTAAGGGTGGCGGTAACAGTACCCTGCACATCCACATCGTCGTTCACATAATCGCCCGAGCTAAGTATTATGGAGCTGTTGTACACACCCTCGCTCTGTGAAAGCATCTGCAGATAGAAACGGTCTTCATCGGGTGTGAGGGTTGTTGTAAGCCCCCAGTTTGATTTGTCGGTGCTCACACGGAAAGGAGCCTCTACCCTTACAGTGATATCCTCCGATATGTTGTCGGCATCAATAAGGAGTTCGGCGATAGCCGACGGTTCGCCGGGCATGGCCACGAAAGCCAGATCCCCGTCATAGAGAAGCTGTATGGATGGCTGCGGGGCAAGTGTCGTCACAGTCACGGGAGCGGAGGTGATGCGCCCGTTGCTTACGGTGTAGGTGTATGTGGTCTTCGGCTCCAGTGACTCTACCATGAGCATCTCGTCACCGGCACGCACGCTCATAGGTGACTCGTCTATCTCCTCGCCGTCGCGGTATACATTCACTATATACAGATCGGTGGGATCATCTATACAGCTCCAACGCGCCACAAAAGAGGTTTCGGTCACATTGGTGGCCTCGCCGGCGGGGAGCCCGTCAACGGCCGCGCACAGCAGCGTGCATACGTTAGTGACATCTCCGGAAGTGAGGGTAAGCACACCCGAGGCGGTGCCTGCCGTCTCCGACATATAGCTTACAGTGACGGCGCTTCCGGCGCCGTTTACCACATCTGCAGACAGCGATACGGGGGTGACGCTGAATCCTGCACCGCTCACCGAGGCACGCACGTCACCCGACAGTGCGGTTCCTTTTACCTCTACCCGCACGGAGCGTGTGCTTCCCGTAGAACTTACGCCAAGGTCTATGACACTGCCGTCGGCGGGAGCATATATTGAGGGATCGTTGTCGGCGCCTATATACCATGCCACACCCTTTTTGTTGCCCCAGATATATTCCACCAGTTCAGGATGGTCGATGAAGGGGTTGCGGTTGTTCTGGTGGCGGCTGATGGCCTCGTTGCGGTTCACCTCCTTGTCGCTTACAGGGTCCTGACGGCTCCATTTGAGCAGGAGGTTGAGACTCCATTCCTTGAACACGGGGTATGAGTTTCCCGCAAGCATCTGCGAGCCGTTCCCCTCCGTCCATTGCGCTATGCTGCTGTTGTAGGCGGTGGCCATATAGAAATAAGAGCGGGCGAGATCCCCCTTGTATTCGTCGTCAGGCTCGAAGACTGTGCCGCTGAAACCGCTGAACGTGCTCGCGCCAAGACGTCCCAGAGCGCGCACGCTGCCGTTGTTGGCCAATGATTTTCCGCCGGCGCATTCCCCGTAGGGATAATTGCTGCGCTGGCCGTTGACTTTGCCGTCGGTAGGATACAGATGGTAAGCGTCGGAATACTGGGCGGCCTTGTTGCCTCCCCACCAGCTTTTCGGTAAAGAGTGCTCGCGGTTGATGCAGTCGCCGATCACCTTATAGTTGCCGCATTTGGTGAAAGTCTTGCCCCAGTTCTTTGTGGTGTAAATGTCCCACAGAGTGCCGTCGGGATGCACGTCGGAAGTCTTGTAGACCTCCCACAATCCGTCGTAGCCCACATTCTTGTGATTGCTTACCACCCCTGCCAGAGCTTTCAGGAGCGCTTCGCCGGTCTTCCCCTCGCAGGAAGAATAATAATTGGCGGGTTCGGCTGCTCCCAGCGTCAGGGAGACGGCCGCCATGATCATGGCATGAATTCTCTTAATCATAAATATTCCGTAAAATGACGCGCCTACACGCCGGCGCTTTAAAGGGGTACAAATTTAACCTAATTTGCCGAATCGCGACGCCCTGTTAACACATTTAACAATTATCCCCGCCAACTCCTATGCTACCGGATTTTTTGTTAACTTTGCACAAGGATGTTTTGTTATAATGATATCCGTCTGCCGGCACACGGAAGGACACCACCGCGACGCCACATTAATATGAATTAATTTTGAACAGTTACTTATTATGGAAACTACCCGCCAAGCCAAAATATCGCGTCTTTTACAGAAAGAGCTGAGCGAGATACTGCGTCTCCAGACCGCCAAGACCCACGGCATACTGGTCTCGGTATCCGCCGTGCGCATCAGCCCCGACCTCAGCATAGCGAAAGCATACCTCTCGATATTCCCATCCTCAAAAGCGCAGGAGATACTCGAGAACATCACACGCAATGCCAAGACCATCCGCTACGAGCTGGCGCAGAAGGTGCGTTTTCAGCTCCGCAAGACACCGGAACTCAGCTTCTACCTCGATGACTCGCTCGACTACATAGAGAATATCGACAAGCTGCTCAACAATACGAATACGCAATCCTAACCCCCAGGCTCAAAACCAATTGTCTCGCCTTTCTTTAACTATAGCGCTGCGCTACCTGTTGTCGCGCAAGTCGCACGGTGCTGTCAACGTCATTTCCGCCATCTCCGTAATGGCGGTTGCCGTGGCAGCGGCCGCAATGATCATAGTGCTCTCTGTCTTCAACGGGTTCAGCTCGCTCGCCGGACAGAAACTCTCGAAACTCGACCCTGATTTCAGGCTTACCCCCATTGCGGGAAAGAGCATGGAGGGGGTCGACTCGCTGTGCACGGTCCTGCGGTCCATTCAGGGTGTGGCGGCCGCAGAGCCGGAGATCACCGAACAGGCGTTTGCCGTGGCCGGTGAAAGGCAGATGGGGGTGATGATAAAGGGGATGACCGATGCCGGTCTCAAAGCCTCCGGAGTAGGGGATGTGATTATCGACGGGGCACAGACGTTTCACGGAAGTTTCCTCGACAGCGATACCGACACTGTGCCGTACGACGGTGCTTTGCTTAGTGTGGGGGTGGCGATGCAGCTGAATCTGCGTCCGACTCACGGTCTCTGCGACTTCGAGATCTATGAACCGCGACGCGAGGGGCGCATCAATCCGGCAAATCCAATGGGAGCGTTCCGCAAACGGCAGATGCGTGCCAAAGGGGTATACCAGATCGAACAGGAGGAATATGACCGCAGCATGATACTGCTCCCTTACCGCACCGCAGCAGAACTTCTGAACTACGACGATGCCGCCACAGCCATCGCCGTGACGGCCGAAGCCGGCACCGATATGGAATATCTTGCCGACGCGCTCCAAAAAGCAGCCACACCTCTCGGCATAGAGGTCAAAGACCGTTTCCGGCAACAGGAGCAGGCATTCCGCATGATCGCCATAGAGAAATGGATCACATTCCTCATGCTTGGCTTTATTCTGATAATAGCGTCGTTCAACATCGTGTCCACCCTCTCGATGATGATGCTCGAAAAGGAGGGCAACATGAATATAATCCGCGCCATGGGTGGCACAAAAAGCCTGACAGACCGCATTTTCGTAAATCAGGGATGGCTTATAGTGATTCTGGGCGGAACGGCCGGAATTGTTTTCGGATCGGCACTGGTATTGTGTCAGCAGCATTTCGGGTGGATAAAGCTCAACGCAGCCGACCCCTCTCTTATGTCTGTCGATGCCTACCCCGTGCTTCTTGAGCCTTCAGACCTTCTTGTCTGCATGTTGTCTGTTGTAGCTGTCGCATTGCTCATCACGCCGGCCATCCTGCTGCTGCGCCGCAAATAACAACGGTGGCATGCCGTCATCCGCAAATTCCGGCACACCACCATTATTAACCTAACGCTTACCGCTGATTCAGAAGCGGTAGCCCGTCACCGCCGACGGGATGCTCTCCATACTGTCAAGGGTATTCCTCAGACTCCCCAGAGCCGCCAGACGCTGCGCCCCAAGCGTGTCGGCAAACTCCGGATCACCCGGTCCTGCAATCGCTTCAAGCACTTTCACCGCCACCAGATGCTCCAGAGTGCGTTTTATAGCCAATGACATCCCCGCCTGCGGTTCCGCTCCCGTTGTAAGCTCCACCATAAGCCTCATGCCGCTTTCACCGCCATATGGAAGATTAGGCGCGGGATCGGCATCGTCGAGACCGCACTCCCTCACATAGCCGTGCAGCTCCACCACCGTTTCCGCAAACATCATCCTCACCATATTTCTCAGTCCCGGCAGGCAGTCGCGCGTAAGAAGGGCGGTCTCCTCGCCGTTGTCACGCCTCCCGCTGTTTCTCAGGGCGGTGAGGGCGAGTATCTCGTCGCATATGGCGCTGTCGTTCAGTTCTATTCTCATTGTTTACCGTCTCTTTTCTTGTTGTTGGTATCCCGTTTTCTCATCTCATTGTACACAAGCCGCAGTGCATACGGCTCGGTAATAAAAAATCCCGACGGACTATGGCGGCACAGCACATAATCCAGAGCCTCCCACCGGCTTTCACCCGGCACCTGGCGCTGACGCTCTTCAAGCGCCTGACTGATCTCCTCCCACATGGCACGGCGGTGGGGTTTTTCAGCCGGAGGCAGACGGCGGCGACGCTCCCGCATCTTTTTCCATACATGCTCCCGTGTGATGTAAAAACGGGGAGCGCCACCTTCGAGGGCTTTTCTCACCGCCGTCCGCACCGACAACGGACGGCCTGTGAGTGCCTTACCCCTCTCTTGCCATTCTTGCACCGACTTCAGGAAATCGGCGTTCCTCTCTTGATAGTTCTCCATTCTTCAGATCAATAATTTCAGGTTTAAAGGAAAAAGCAGACACGTGTTGAAGTCTGCTGCAAAGATAAGTTGTCACCGGTGCGAAAACGATGCCCACCAGTGTTAAATCGGAGTGTGGCCTGAGAAATTACCTCGCTCCCAGAGCTGCGGCCAGCCTGTCGCGCGTGCCGGTAAAATGGCTGAATGTGCGCAGGAGGTCGAGCACAGCTACAGCGGCATTGCGAACCTCGCTCTCATAGCGCTCGACGCCCACACCGGCTCCCGCCGCCTTGCCCATAAGCGCTCCGCTCACTCCCGAGACATCCTCGAACAGGTCTATCTGGGTCTTGAGCATGTCGCGTGCGCCTATATCGGCCATCGGTGTCACCACCTGGTGAGGCTCCGCCCCCATGAACGGCTTGAAAGGAACAATTCCCCCTGGATCGGCCCACCGGTTTGCGATCTCGCGCCAGCTTATATGGTCGGGCTTGCATCCCACCGGAAAGAGGAGCACACCTTTCGCCGCCGTCTCCATCATGCGGTCCATCATCGTTATAAGGATATTCACATACCGCTGTTGATCGAGAACATCCTCCACAAGTGAATGTACGTCACCGTCCACCAGGGGATAGAATTTCACGGCAAAGGGGAGAGCGCCCCCTTTCAGAGGGGAATCATACTCGTCGAGCACAGTGCCGTCGGGAGCAAGCATACGGCAATGCCACACCGTGCATGTCTCCCATCTCATTTCCACCTGCGGCAACCCCTCCTTCCGCCTGAGGCGGTTCGTTCGCTCCATCTTCTCACGCTCCATGCCGTCTATCAGCCGGAAAGTGGCGTCAAGAGGATCATGGCACCGCCACCTTTCCACACACTCGAGGGTCCACACTTCCACTACCCGGCATCGCCCGGCGGGAGCATGGAAAAACGATCCGTTCCCCTCCGCGCCTATGGTATCGGAACAGAACACCGACGAGGCTCCCTGCAGCGAAGCGTAAAGGCGCCTCAGCTCAACCGCCCTGTCGCGGTCGCCACGCGCGAATCTCATCACCACTTCCCCGATACCGAGACTCAGAAGACGCCCCGCCATCTCCATATCGTGTCCACGCGCATCGCGTATGGCATTCACAAAGAAATCGTCGGGAGATACAGCGTCCACCCATACTCCCTCCCCTCTTACACGCCTCTCGCGGCTTAGATGGTGCACGGCCATACCTGAGATCAGAAACTCCTCGAGGGTGCGGGCATCGAGTTCGTCAATTTCATTGCGTCTGCGCCACCCCTCCTCCTCTGCAGGGGCGGCTTTTCCCGTGTCAATTGGTGAGTTGTCTCTCCGCTCCCCCTCGGCGTTCATCCGGTACCGTCCTACCACGGTTTTCACGAGCCGGCGGATAAGATTGTTGGCCAGAGGTTTGCGGCCACCAGAAGTGGCAAGTTCCCCTTCGGTTGTAATCTCCCCGTCGGGGCCCACGGCAGGATCGCTCCACTGGTCACCATAGGTGTAGCGCAGATAGCGGCGCCGGCGTTCCCTTACCGGAGCGAGCCGCATCCAGGCGCCATGTGCAGCCTCAAGCACATGGCGCGCACGTTTTTTGTCTTTCTCATTCATTGTTGTAAAAAATATATATATGTCAGTTCGCCTGTAAGATTATTTTCATGACACACCGTCTTGTTTCTGTCCGGATGGGGAGGGTGTTGTCAGTCATCGACCTTTGGTCGCTTGGCTCGGCCAAGAATGGTTCCAGATGGTAGGAGCATGAGGGTGAGGGTGACGGGAGTTGACTTTGGTCAATGACCGAACCCGAATCCCTCAGGCGACGACCCAGATGGGCCATTATGAC
>CADFRV010000033.1 GCA_902836725.1 Muribaculaceae bacterium | reverse complement strand
ATCTCCTCATCTTTGAATTCCGTCACACCGGCGGCGACAAGCTGATTATACCAGCTGAACAGTTTCTTGATATCTGTAGTGTATACACGGTCTTCGTCATATTCGGGAAGAATAGTCTTGAAGTAATCACGCAGTTCAGTTTCCTTCATAGACTTCACATCCACAGGCTGACAGCCGGTAGCCTCTTTTACTTTTTCAAGCACATCTGTAAGAGGCACATCGCCGTCATTGGTATATATGGATATATCGCCTAATGACACCACTTTGTCTCGGGCATATGCCGGCATACGTTTGCCTGTGGCGATATTTTCTACTATGAGCATGTTTTTACCCTGGCTCATAAGTTTATATAGACCAGGTTTACCTGAAATGGAAAGAATTCTTTTCAACATTATTGTGTTCACCATTAGTTGTTGATATATACAAAATTGTCGAATCCTCTGAAATCGTATGTTTAGAAGGCTGGTGCCAATAGACGGCACCCGTTGACAATTCTAACGCAAAGTTAATTAACTTCCATCACATCCGCAACCGTTTGAAATAAGTATGTGCTAAAATTATTCTAATCGTTGGCCGATATATAATGTCTGATACGTTGGCGCTTGTTAAAGTAAACTTTTTCTCACTCTCTTGTAATTATTTGCATAAATTTGCGTCTAATAAGAAAAACTTCAAATATATCTCCTCATGAGTGAACATTGGTATGTCTATATAATAATTGCGGCAGTGGCAGAACTTCTGTTTTGGGTTTGCGGCAAGTTCCGGATTATAAAGTCAAAGCCTTTACGCGCCATCACAGCTATTTTCATCGCTTCTCTTATATGTTGGGTTATTTACGACCTTGTCACCGCGCCAAATTAAAGTAGCAAATCATCGGACACTTTTAACAGTCCAAAAAATAGTCACATCGAAGTCTGCATTAACGCAGTGCCGGATAAGAAAAACATTTCATACAGGCATATGGCGGTTGTGGGAGTGCGGATGTTTTGTTAACTTTGCAAAAACAATTATCCCATTTCACACTTATGGTAAAAATAGGTTCAGTTATGACTCCTGTCGGCCGCAAAGCCCTTCTTCTCGGCAGCGGCGAGCTTGGTAAAGAAGTTGCCATAGAACTTCAGCGATACGGTGTTGAGGTTGTGGCATGTGACCGATACGAAAACGCTCCTGCCATGCAGGTCGCTCATAGAAATCATGTGCTGAGTATGCTAGACGCCCAAAGACTTCGAGAAGTCATCGAACTTGAAAAGCCCGATCATATCATACCCGAAGTCGAAGCTATCGCCACTCCTGAACTTCTCAAACTCGAGGAGGAAGGATATCATGTGACTCCCACAGCACGCGCGGCATGGCTTACAATGAATCGTGAAGGTATACGTCGGCTTGCTGCTGAAGAGCTTGGTCTGCCCACTTCTCCATATCGCTTCGCCGACAATCACGACGATTTTATCGCGGCAGTAAAAGAGATCGGCATTCCGTGCGTCGTCAAACCGGTAATGAGTTCTTCGGGGCATGGACAGAGCACCATTAAGTCTGAAAGCGACATTGAACCTGCGTGGAAAGAGGCACAGGAAGGTGGCCGCGCCGGTGCCGGACGTGTTATCGTCGAAGGATTCGTTGACTTCGACTATGAAATCACACTCCTTACAGTCCGTTCCTCTTCCGGCACAACTTTCTGTGAGCCCATCGGACATATTCAAGTAAATGGTGACTACCGTCAGTCTTGGCAGCCACAGCCCATGAGCACCAAAGCCTTGAAACAGGCTCAGGAGATAGCTGCCGCCATTACAACCGCACTCGGCGGATATGGGATTTTCGGTGTCGAACTCTTCATCAAAGACGATAAAGTCATCTTCAGCGAGGTATCACCTCGTCCGCACGATACAGGAATGGTAACCATGATCTCACAGGATTTGAGCGAATTTGCGCTTCATGCCAGGGCACTCCTCGGCCTCCCCGTCCCTGAGATCCGTTTCCTCGGATGCTCGGCATCGCGTGCCGTTGTCGTTGAAGGAGACACCGACAAGATCGAATTTGATAATCTTGAAGCGGTACTTCGCGAAGGCGGTGTACAGATCCGCATTTTCGGCAAACCGGAAGTTAAAGGACATAGACGCATGGCAGTCATACTGGCCACAGACGAGACCGTGGCGGCTGCCCGCGCTAAGGCAGAAAGAGCCTATAATGCACTTAAAGTACATGTCCTACCCCGCTGATCGATTTCGATTTACCTAAACTAAAAGCGCTGTGTCGTTAGCATTGACACAGCGCTTTTAGTTTAGGTATTTAATTTAGATTTATCGTCCGCTTTCCTCCACGAGCGCGCGCACATGATCGGCATATACCTTTTCAGAGAGAAGGTCTTCCAAAGTCAGATGCATACGGTAACGCCAGTAGTGCCTTGAGATAGCAGGCACATTTATCTGCTCTTTGTAAGGATTGTCACGACGAAGTCTGCCATTGATAGACAGCCAGTCCTGAAGAGGAAGGATACAAAGCATGGATGGAGCCCTAAGGTTCATGTCGACAATCTTTTCGCAGATCCATGGCTCTGCAAAAGCGGGCGCACTTCCATGTTCATGGAGACAATTATTATAAAACCGCTGCGTTGATTCGCGATTTTCTTCCCACCACTGACGGATGCCGCCCATATCATGGGTTGATGTGGTGCACACCGAAAAATACGGATACCGTGCCGGATTACCGAATTCCTCGGCAGGATTTTTAGGCATGCGCTGTATATCGAGCGTGAGAATTTCCAGAGCGCTCATCACCGCGGGCACACAATCAGGAATCATGCCTAAATCCTCTGCGCATGTAAGCATTGACGTGGCATCAATGATCGGGGGCAGTTTCCACATTGCCTTACCGTACCAGAAGTCGTTATGACGATGATAAAAGAAATCATTGTACAGCCTGTCAAAGCACCATCTTTCATAGTCGTTCAACGAACGATATGTATAAGTATATTGTGCAGAGATACGTGGATGATACTTGCCTTTCTCTATCGGATCTTCTATGAAGAGAATCTGATCCACGAGTCCAAGCAGAGCGTTGCACAAACGGTTGTTTTTCTCATCTTTTACTTGATCCGCGAAATAATCCGCAATCTGTCTCTGGGTGGCAAACTCGGGTTTCAGGCGATAACGTCCTCCCCCGATATGATCAAGGAAACGCGAGCGGGCCTCGTCGGTATATTCGCCAAAGAAGTCGCCGAGGAACCAGTCCATGATAAACGGAGAGGTCTGCACATCTACATTAAGCCAGAAATCATAACTGTTCCGCAGTTCGTCAACCGAAAATGGGAGCGCCGGATTGAATGTGCCGAGCAAACCGTGCAGTTGATCCATCGGGATCTGCCATATGCGGAAAAATCCGAGCACATGATCAATGCGGTACACGTCAAAATATTCCGCCATTTTGACAAAACGAGCCTTCCACCATGCAAAGCCGTCCTTGTTCATTTCCTCCCAATTGTACGTAGGAAATCCCCAGTTCTGCCCCAGAACCGAAAAATCATCCGGCGGAGCGCCGGCCTGACTGTTCAGATTGAACAGTTTCGGTGAGATCCATGCGTCGACACTGTCACGTGATATGCCGATAGGTATATCACCTTTCAACGCGACCTGGCGTGAATGCGCATATTCCCGCACATGCTTCATCTGTGAGGCAAGGTGCATCTGGATCCAACATACATATGCCGCCTCATACGCATTTTTCTCAAGGAACTTCTCGATGCGCACCTTGTCATACACCTCATATTCACCCCAGTCTTTGAATTCGGGGGAATGGAATTTATCACGCAGGATGCAATATGCTGCATAGGGCTTAAGCCATGAAGCATTGTCTGAGACAAATTTCATATATCCCCTGTCCGAAACAACCGAATCATGCACCACAGCGAACAGTTCACGTGTATAATCTTCTTTGATCTGATTTACACGCTCATAATCAATTTCTTCCAGACTGTTCAGCTCTTTACGCAATCCTTCGTAGTACTCCATTCTCGATGGGTCAGACAAAGTCCCGACAGCAGGCAGATGAAGATACATCGGATGGAGAGCGAAACACGAATTGGCGTTATATGGATACGAATCCGTCCATGTTCTGGTCATGGTGGTATCGTTCACAGGCAACACCTGAATGAACTTCTGGCCTGTGGCGGCAGCCCAGTCTACCATCTTGCACAGATCCCTGAATTCACCGACACCGAAATCCTCTTCTGAACGAAGGGAGAAGACCGGAATTGCGATGCCGGCCCCACGCCAGTTATTCTGAGGATTGGCAAACCTCAGGCCATTCACAAGCAGACATGTCCCGGAAGTCGATGGCGAAATGCATAACATCCGGTTGTCAAGCAACTCCCATCCCACCACATCATGACTGTCTTTCTTTAAAATCAGAAATTTATATTCAAACGAAGACGGCATGCCTGCCAAAGGGAGCACACATCTCCATGTAGGATAATCGGCATCGCTCAGGACTACGGCCTTGTTCACATCCCAGTTTCCCAAAACGTCACAGGAACCGCTTATGGCCAGTACCTGATCCGGTGCGATCATCGGGGCGTCTACACTTATAAGGAGTTTCCCCGGGGCTGGACACACGCTCATTGCCTTATTCTGCCTTTTGCAGATACAATCGGAAAATACTACCGAATAATACGGTTTATCCCACGGCTGATCCTGCCAATTGTCGTATATATCATATTCGCGGGCACCGGCACCAGGAGAAAACTTATGTCCTGTTCCCCATTCATGGCGCTCTCCTCCCTGTTCATTACGGACAATGTAAGAATATTTGAATTCATTGGCATCATCCGGCAACTGGACATTGCATTTCCAAGTCTGCTCGCCGTCAAGATCCATTTTTATGGCATGCGACGGATCTCCGTTTCCGAGTTGGGGTATATCACCCGAAATGTATACGGACTCCCCCCAGCGTGTACGGTAGTCTACACTGAACTTTATGTTCATAAGGTATTAAAAATAAAGTGTTTGTAATATAGAATGTAAGTAATTTTCGTCAATAGGGAGAGAAAGATGGAGAGTAATTATATGGTGTGTCTGTCTCTGACACTTGTACCTCCAGAGACAGACACAATTCTGCATATTATAACAACTTGATGCTGATATAACGTTTCGGATTCTTCTTGACATCGATCAGAAGTGAGTCAAGCGACGCGGCACAATTGTTCAGATTATCATATAAAGCGCTGTCATGCGTCAGCATCCCCAAAGAAGAATCCTTATTATTAAGTGATGCGGAAAGTGTCTTGAGATTGGATGACAATACATTCAGGTTTGTCAAGATCGAATCCACTGGCGCTTCCGCGAGCTCTGAAGAAACTTTTACAAGATTCGCGCTCATGTCATTGAGATTTCCGGTCACTCCGTTTACGTTGTTCATTACGGCAGGCAAAGCTCCGGTTGTGACTTTAAGCTGCTTCATTGTCTGCTCTATATTCAGAGTGATGGCATCCAGGCGCCCTACAGATTGCGCGAGAGCCGGGTCTGCCATAAGTTTGTTAAGATTGGTAAGCAGAGAATCCACCTTCTGGAAAACAGCGCCCACAGACGGCATAAGATTAGTGGAGATATTATCCATCATTCCTGCGGCTGTATGGCTTTTCAAAGTGTTGCCCACTGTCTCATATTCTGTAGCGTCAGAAAGATGCAGAACCACAGTGGCTGTACCGAGCAGATCCTGCTCGATAACAGCTTCAGATCCTTTCGGCACACGCAATTCGCGGTTTACGCTAAGTTCCACTTTCACATGTCCTGGATTATCATAGTCATAGTTTATGGCACGCACCTGACCGACCTTAAAGCCATTAAGAGTAACAGGCGCTGATTTCTGCAATCCGGCCACATTTGTATAGTTCGCATAATAGTAATTTGCTGCCTTGAATACATTTACCCCTTTTAAGAAATCTATTCCGAAAAAGAGCACCAACAATGCAATGACTACACACAGTCCTATAACGAGTTCTTTTTTTAACAACTTCATTTTTATACGGTCGTATTTAAATTACTAATCACCTCTCGCAGAGTTTGAATTACGGTTTGATAAAATCCACTCTTTTGCCGTTTATCATTATAATAAATGAATTCGGGAAAGATTTCCGGACTTTCCGCAGAAGTTTTTGCGCGTCATCAAGCGTATCAGCTACTCCCACAGCATATTTGTAGAAACCGCCATCCCTGTAATATTCAACATCCTTGAATCCTTTCAGTTCAGACGATCCCGATTTTATAGGATCGGAACTTGCCAGTATCTGCACATAATATCTCGCATCCTCGGAATAACCGATCTCATTTATACCATTTTTCTTTCCCGGTGTTTTTCCTCCGTTCTCTTGAGGAGATGTCTCCAGAGCAGCCGTGTGTGCCGGCACATCCAGTCGGGGCGCTTCAGCCGCCTCTGATTTGACTGTTGTGGAATTGGAAGGTTTAAGAGCCTGGGCAACCGGCATATCATGTCCTACAATCGGGGATCCATATGTGTTTATGTATGCGCATATAGCGTTGTATAATGCAATTACCATCTCCTCCTGGCCGCTCTCCGACGACATAAATTTCTCTGCCTGCGGATTGCATATGAAATCAAGCTCAACAAGCACCGAAGGCATGGAAGTAGCCCATAAAACCCAGAAACCGGCCTGGCGCACCCCCTTGGGTTCACGGCCTGCTATGTCTACCAGTTGGGCATGGATCGCATCCGCGAATTCTATGCTCTGGTCAAGTCTTTTGTTCTGGAATAACTCAAAAACAATATCACTTTCAAGAGAATTGGGATCAAAACCGGCATACTTTTCGGTATGGTCTTTTTCAAGTTCCATTACCGAATTCTCACGTTTGGCTACCGCGAGGTTTTCTGCCGTCTTATGCAATCCCAGTGTATATACTTGGCAACCGGTTATTCTTTTACGGTTCTTGTTGCGTTTGTCGACGGAATTCACATGTACGGAAACAAACAGATGGCTTGCCGCCTTATTGGCAATCGCGGCACGCTCGCTGAGTTCCACAAACACATCCTTGTCACGCGTATAGACTACTTTTACATCCGGCAGATTTTTCTCAAGCAGTTTGCCCAACTGTTTGACAACGCTAAGCGTTATCGTCTTTTCGTTGGTCTTAACTCCCAGTGCGCCGTAATCCTTGCCGCCATGCCCGGCGTCAAGGGTTATCACAAATTGTTTAGCCGATGCCATTACAGATAATGGCATCAGCGAAAAAACAAGCGATAAAGCAATAATACGAAATATATGTCGCACTCTCAGAGAGTCCATTTTATACAAACTTTACCACAAAGTTAGTAAAAATTGCTTGCAAATACAACCTGCATACTGGCTCCCTTTTGAATGGCTCAAGGAATAAGACCATTCAAGCGACATTAATAGCCAAAATGACCAATTATATTATATGGATATTCTTATTAGCTGCTATGACCGTTCAATCCTCGAGAAATCCTTTTTCTATTGCGGTCACATCTTCCTGAAGCTGTTTCTCAAAAGGAAGACGTTCCTCTATATTTTTACATGCGTATATTACTGTGGAATGATTTCTTGCAAGACGCATACCGATCGCGGTAAGAGGCATATGGGCATGCTTTTTAGCCATATACATCACCATCTGCCTTGCATCGGAGATCTCCCTCTTTCTTGATTTGCTAAAAATAGAATCAGGGTCAAGTCCATAGTGATTCGCAACACCCTGTGCGATAATCTCGAAGTTGATGGTCCGGCGATGCATGCGCACCACACGGGCCATGACCATACGTGCGAGATCTACTGTGATTTCGCGATTCGTAACTGTGGCATGTGCAAGGAGCGACACAACAATCCCTTCCAGCTCACGCACACTGTCTGTAACATTTTCAGCGATAAAATCCATCACATCCGACGGGATAGAAAGACCGTCCTGACGGGCGCGCATCCGCAGTACCTCCTTTCTCAATTGCAGATCCGGACGTTCAAGCTCCACAGTCATCCCCCATTTGAACCTTGACAGCAATCTATCCGGCATTCCTTTCAATTGCGTGGGAGCGCAATCAGACGACAGGATTATCTGCCTTTGGTTCTGATGAAGATGATTGAAGATATGAAAGAATGTCCCTTGTGTACGGGGCTTGTCTATAAGATCCTGAATATCGTCTATTATCAGAGTGTCTATGCTCTGATAGAAATTTATAAACTCGTTGATTTTCCCGTTATGTAACGCCACTGTATACTGGCTCTCAAACAGTCGGGCGCTGACATACAGAATACGTGCAAGCGGATTATGCTCGCGGATCTTTATGCCGATAGCCTGAATAAGATGCGTTTTCCCGACGCCTGTCGGACCAAAAACAAACAACGGGTTGAATGTCTTGCATTTTGGATCATTCGCGATAGCCTCACCGATGGCACGTGCTATCTTGTTGGAATTGGACCCGCAATAATTCTCGAAAGTATAGCGCGGATTCAGTTGCGAATCAAATGTCGTAACTTCCGCTGTCTGAAACAAACCTCCAGTTCGTCCTTTTAATACAGGCGATGTTGTCAGGCCGGTTTCATGTATTGTTGTGTCGGGATAATTGCTGATCTGAACATATTCATATTGCAATTTAACACCGTCACCGTATACACGACGCAATGCAGCTCCCAACAAAGGAAGATAAGTTGTCTCGATATGCTCCTTAAAGAAAGCCGACGGCACAGACAGCGTCACTTCTCCATCTTTGAAGCCTAACGGGACAATTGGTTCAAACCATGCCTTATATTGCTCTTTGGTAATATTGTCGCTTATTATACGCAGACAATCTTGCCAAAGCTCCTGGTGAGTTTTGTTCATAAATAGGTATTTCAACTTGTATATCCGGACTTTACGAAGGGCATCCCAAACAAACTGACGCAATCACAGAAGGCGTTGTTTCAATAGGAGAGAGACACAAACCGTACATCCGGTGTTTTCAATCTTTTCCGATGCAAATTTCTTTCAATTTTTGTTGAAAAACAAATATCTTTTTTCTTGCTTTTTTCCTATTTCACTTAACACTACTGTTGGTCAGGATATTAAAAACCAAGCTTACACCAAGCGACGCGTCTGGAAGGTAAATGCCAGAAAATAACCTTTTTACGCACAACATCGATTATTATATCCACAGAATATACTTATGTTAACTACGTAATATCTATATGTTTATTTTAATCGATTGCCTCTGTTCCAATGCTGATCGCAGTAGGTCTTATTCGGAATTATTCTAAACAAGGATTACGGGGAATTATTCATAATTCGCAACCAAACGAAACTGCGGCAGCATCATTTAACATCATAATGAAATATCGGCCGGAAAGAGGCCGCCTTTCACATTTGGGAGAAGTTATATAAAACTACAGAAATTTTTGATGAGGCATAAATGACCTATCTGATTCCGAAATACCAAATATTGCTTTATAGAGGGGGTTCAAAGACTTTAACCAAATTTAACCATCACGCGACTGGTGCCGCACAACTATGTTATTTAACAACTTTTCATCCGGTTTTCATGCTCCTTAACTGGCCGGATTTGTTTTTTGTCCCGTTGTTACGTAACTTTGCGCCCGAAAGAGCAAATAATTGGATGGCGCAGAGGCGTATCCGCAGCCGAGAATCGGCAAGGAAACATGTTTGTCAACTATCTTTATACGCATCTCATAACGATACATAGATCTTTACTTCGTATATTGAGGGAGGGTGAATAATCCGACTTTAACCTGAGATACACCATATTGTATGATTCACCAATCATATCAACATATCACAGGCTATCCCTGGTTGACACACAGTATAATCCGTCATTATCGGAAAGTTTCCTTTATTATGAACCTCAAAACAATGTAATGAAGAAACTTAAAATTATTATTGCAGGTTTCGCTTTCTTACTCATGTCGGCTTCAGCGTTTGCTGACAAACATCTGCAAGCCACTCTCGGAGATGACGCCCCGGGACTTGTAATCAAAAACGACACTACAGTCCTGTCACTTGAATCTCTGAAAGGCAAATGGGTTATTCTATCTTTCTGGTCTGCCGGCGACGCTGAGTCGCGAATGTATCAGAATCAGGTGGCTTCCATGTCCCAGACTTATGGTTTCCACAACACATCCAAACCGATAGAAATTATTTCTGTCAATCTGGACAAGTCAAAACTATTGATGAAAGAAATCATAGAAATTGACAACCTACACAGCGACATGCAATTTCACGTTGAAAACCCTTCTGAAATCAATTCTATCAGAAAGACATTCAGAATGAACGAAGGACTGCGTACATTCGTCATCAATCTCCAAGGCAAACTGACGATTGCAGACCCGACCGAAGAAGAACTCAGAAAACTTTTTACGTAAAACCACGTATTGATACAATATCGCCCGGCTTTTCAAGGCTCTTGCAGCACTGAATAGCCGGGCGATGTGTTTATATTGTGTTTATGCGGTCTTCAACCGATTCTTGTCAGGCTTATTTGAAAACAAACCGTATGGTACGCTCATAACGTTCCCCCGGATTCAGTCTCTGGGATGGAAGATTCGCATTATTAGGAGCGTCGGGAGCACCCTGGCATTCAATGGCCACTGCATCGTAATCTTTATACGCATATCCGCCCTTGCCTTCAGGACATCCGGCCAGCCAGTTGCCGGTATATACCTGAGCACAGGGTTGGTCTGAGAATACAGTCACTTTGTGCGGACTGGTTTCCGAAATCAGTTCCGCCACTTCACGCACAGTGCCGTCATATCCGTCCACCATATAACAATGGTCATACCCCTTCCCTATTTTCAATGCCTCGAAATCATCATTGATGGAGGCTCCGATCTTAGCTCCGGATGTAAAATCCATGGGGGTGCCCTTAACAGTAGCAGGTTTGTCGAGCGGAATCTGGGTCTCGTCAGTGGGAAGATATTCCGAACAGTTCATTCTCAGTATATGATCAAGAACCGTTCCTGAATTGTGGCCGTTAAGGTTGAAATATGTGTGGTTCGTCAGATTTACATATGTCGGAGCGTCGCATTCTGCCGAATACTCTATATTCAGCACATTATCGTCATCCCAGGTATATACTACGGTTGCATCCAATGCACCGGGATAACCGGAATCACCGTCGGCGCTGTGCAATTTGAATTCCACCTTATTATCATCTACGGCTTTACATTCCCATATACGGTTCTGAAAGCCGTCGGGGCCGCCATGCAGATGGTTAGGGCCGTTGTTTATAGGTAATTCATACACTTTCCCATCCAGAGAGAAACGGCCTTTTGCTATTCTGTTGGCATATCTGCCGGGAGTTTTGCCGGCACACGGGCCATCGGCAAAATATGCTTCCGGGTCGTCATATCCGATAATCACATCTGTAATGGCACCGTCTGCCTCAGGGAGTTTTACAGCCACAACCCCGGCGCCAAGCGACGAAAGCACCACTTTGGCGCCTTTGCTGTTGGTTAGTGTGAACCATGTGATTTCCCCTTTTGACGTGGGAAAAACTTGTTTTTCGATATTCATTATGATGAATTTTAGTTTTTGGTTTGACTTAAGGATTCCTAACACCGACAGCTCATTGGTAGGTGTCCCGGAGCTGTCACACTATCCGCTCAAATCAGTTACTTCGGACGGTTAGTTGTTGCAAAGTTACAATTTTTCCCGTATTATGACATTCCTCTTTGGGAAAAACCATTAAATTTGTATTCAATATATACAATCTCATCGCTTGGTTAAAGGGAAACAGCAACACATGACACATAGACAAGATCACTCTACAGAATCCGCTACAACGACTTGCCACTATCTGGAAGTATTGTTGCCGTTGCCGCTGAACACTACCTTCACATATCGGGTACCGCCTGAAATGTATGCATCCGTTGAAATCGGATACAGAGTGATTGTGCCATTCGGTAAAAAGAAATTTTATACCGGAATAGTGACAGCCATCCTTAACTCTCCACCCTCACAAGTCGAGATTAAGGATATAGCTATGATGCTTGATACAAGCCCGGTTGTTTGCCATCCGCAAATGAAACTCTGGGATTGGGTTTCCGAATATTATTTGTGTGCGCCCGGTGAAGTATACAAGGCTGCACTTCCGACCGGATTAAAAATCGAAAGCGAGACTTTCGTGGAAGCGAATCCTGATTATGACATAGCGGAGATGCCTTTTTCGGTACCTCTCGAAGCTGAGATATACCAGCTTCTTGACCACGAAGGCGCCCTCGCTATACATGGGATAGCGGATAAATTCGACGGACGGCGTGGAGTCACATCCACTGTAAACCGCATGATAGAAAAAGGGAGCCTGATCATATCGGAAAAACTTATGGAACGATACCGCGCCCGACACGAGACGTTCGTTTCATTCAATATCACCCGCGACAGGATTGCCGATGCATTCGCCCTGACAAAAGGTGCGAAAAAACAGGAACTTCTTCTTCTGGCCATGTTGGAGCTCACAGGCTTCAGTCGAGGAGGAACCGATGAGGTCAGTCGTGACGAACTTCTGAAACGTGCTGATGTATCTCCATCAATATTATCGGCGATAGCAAAAAAAGGTATAGTTACAATATTTAAAAAGGAGATAAACCGCTTCAGATTCACAGGAACCGCCACCGGGAAACTCCCGGAATTAAGTCCTGCACAATCAAAAGCTCTTGACGAGATCCATAAATCGTGGCTTGACAGACAGGTGTGCCTTTTGCATGGGGTGACATCAAGCGGAAAAACAGAAATATATATACATCTGATCGATTATGTCCTCAGAAAAGGAGACCAGGTGTTGATGCTTGTGCCTGAAATAGCTCTCACCACACAACTTACACGCAGGCTACAGCATGTCTTCGGCGAGAAAGTTATAATTTACCACTCCAGATTCACCGACAACGAGCGGGTAGACATCTGGAAAAAACTTCTTCAGGAGAAAGAACCGGCAGTAATAATCGGAGCCAGATCGGCCGTGTTTCTTCCATTCAAGAAACTCGGCTTAGTGATTGTAGACGAAGAACATGACCAGAGCTACAAGCAATTTGATCCGGCTCCGCGATACAACGGACGTGATACCGCGATCGTGTTGGCATCCATGCATGGTGCAAAAACACTGTTAGGCTCTGCCACTCCTGCCATTGATACATATTTCAAAGCCCTCAATGGCAAATTCGGCCTTGTAAAACTGACCGAACGATACGGCGATGTATCGCTTCCGGAAATACGCATTGTCGACATGAAGCATGCCTTCCGCACAAAAAATATGCGTGGAGCTTTCGCTACAGACACCATAAGTCTTGCAAAAGAGGCACTGGACAGGGACGGACAGATAATCCTGTTCCAGAACAGACGCGGATATGCCCCGTTGGCACGCTGCAAACAATGCGCATGGGTGCCACGCTGTGAGCATTGCGATGTGGCACTCACATATCATGCACATCTGCGGCAACTGCAATGTCATTACTGTGGAGCGGTATATCCCCTTCCATCGGTATGTCCGCAATGCAAAGAGCCTGCCATCGAGATTCTCGGATACGGCACCGAAAGAATAGAAGAGGAAGTAGAAGAGATATTCCCTTCATACAAAATGATGCGTATGGATCTTGACACGACACGCAACAAGAACTCTTACGAACAGATAATTGGTGATTTTTCCGAAAGGAAAGCACAGATCCTTGTCGGCACCCAGATGGTTACGAAAGGTCTTGATTTCAAAGGCGTGGAAATGGTTGGGGTGCTTAATGCCGACTCATTGATAAACTTCCCCGATTTCAGATCAAATGAACGGACATTCAATATGCTCGAACAGGTTGCAGGGCGTGCTGGGCGACGTACCGGCACACATGGACTTGTGATAATACAGACATATCAACCGGCACACCATGTGCTCTCATACGTGCGTTCACATGATTACGAAGCCTATTATCATCAGGAAATAGAAGAACGGCGCAAATTCTTCTATCCCCCCTTCACCCGCATAATCTACCTTTACATGAAGCATCGCGATCCCTCGCGGTTGCGTGCTGTAGCAGATGCATATGCCTCAAAACTGCGCGCACTTTTCGGACAGCGTGTATTCGGCCCGGAAGAACCCGTGGTCGGCAGAATACAGGGGCTGTATATCCGCAAAATCATGCTCAAGATAGAAGCCAATGCAT
>CADFRV010000032.1 GCA_902836725.1 Muribaculaceae bacterium | reverse complement strand
TGATCTACACTGCCACAGACACCTATGGCTACGGCGTATGGGAGCCGGCGATGCTCCAGTTGCCAAGCGGCGAGCTGCAGATATATTTCGCCAACGAGGCGAGTGCCACAGGCGGGTCGCAGAACATATCGATGCGCCGCTCATTCAACGGGGGACGCAGCTGGGAACCTGGTACCGAAATCGTGGCCTACCGCAACAATTCGCGCGACGGCATGCCTGTGCCGGTGTATCTGAAAAACCGCAAGGGGATAGCCGTGGCCATTGAGGACCCCGGATTCATGGGCACATTCAAACCGATGATCGTGCATACCGACGCCGATGACAACTGGGCGAGCGGCCAGGTGGACGGTGGAAGCCAGCACCGATGGCCGATCTTCGGATCATCGGGCGAATACCTCTCTTCCGATGTGTATTGCGGGCAGCCTTACATCATACAGCTCAACACGGGTGAGACCGTATATTCAGCCGCTTCCGGCGAGGACCGCAACCCCGTAACATCCGACACCCACGGACGCATGGCCGTGTATGTGGGCGACAGCAACGCCAAGAATTTCATCGCGCGCTCTTTCCCCTTCCCCTTTGCCACCAACAGCGGTGCAAGAGCCATATGGAACAGTATCATGCAGTACAACGACTCTACCCTCATGGCAGTCTGCACGGTAGAGGGTGATGTGGCCCAGAGCGGCATCTGGACGAGCGAAGGCATCATAATGCGTCCTATCGCCTCGCGTCAGACCGGAAGCGTGCAGCAGTGGGATAAACTCGACAAGAATATTTTCCTCGGATCGGAGTCGCAGGCCGAGGCACGCATCCGCTCCATGTGGGACGATGCTTACCTCTATTTCCGTGTGGATGTGAAGGATGACTGCGTGCGCATCGCCGACAACGCAAACTCCACCGACGGCGTGGAGCTTCTGCTCTCGGCAGGTAAACCGCGCTCTTCTGCCAAAACCGGACTGCGCCGCTACCGCGTGGGCGCCGACGGCACTCTGGGCATCCAGCGTGGTAATGGCACCAAGTGGGTCGACGAGGAACCGGACGGCACCAAAGCCACAGTGTCAACCTCCGATGAGGGATATGTGGTCACCGTAGCCATCCCCTGGGAGGCGTTTGGCGGCAAACCGGCAAAAGACGAGATGTATTGCTGCTACATGCTTCATAACGTGGATCTTGTGAACGGACGCACAGTCGCCGTGCATGAGACACTCTCCGGTAGCGACGCCGATAAGAACTCCACATGGATGCGTATGCCCCTCGAGGCTGATCCTACGGTAGGCATTTCCGCTGTAACCGCCGACGGAGGCGAGGCCGGTGATACGCGCCGATACAACATACTGGGGCAGCCTGTCGGCGATGATGCCCGTGGTGTGGTTATCGTCGGAGGGAAGAAAGTCCTGAGAAAATAACCCTCCTGTTATCATAGCTTAACTCCCGCGCTGTGAGGTATCTGTACCTCCCGGCGCGGGATTTTTCGTGCCTCCACCAAAAAGATTTGCATATATGGGAATTAGCGCGTATCTTTGCACTAACAAAATTGTTAATCCGAAATGTTAAACCAAACGGTTAGCCGATGGAAGACCAGAAGAAACCTAAGGATACGGAAGCCATGATCCTGCAGGCCGCTGAAAAAGAATTTCTTGAAAAGGGGTATACCGGTGCGCGCACTACGGCCATCGCGGAAGCGGCGGGAGTGACGCATGCCATGCTGCATTATTATTTCCGCACCAAGGACAAACTGTTCGAGAAAATAGTTTCCGACAAGATGGAGAAGCTCTGCGAGATGTTGTTGATGGCCATAAACCACCCGGAGCTGCCACTGAAAGAGAGGGTGCAGAAGGGGATAGAGGGGCATTTCGAATTTCTGAGGGCAAACCCCGATCTGCCGAGATTCATCATCAACGAGCTTGCCGAGCATCCCGAGCGGATGGAGGCATTGCGCGGCACCTTGCTGAAAAACGCCACTTCGCTGTTGGAGAGCCTGCAGGAGGAGATCGACCGTCTGGCATCATGTAACCGGTGCGAGCGTGTGGACGCCCGCATGCTGTTGATCGACATGGTGTCGCTCAACGTATTCCTGTTCCTCGCCGCCCCGATAGTGAAGACCGTGGCGGGCAGCATATATGGCGACTACGACCTGTTCCTTGAAATGAGGAAGAGGGAGAATGTGAAGACTATTCTTGGAAAACTAAAACTCGAGCTATGAATACGACACTGAGACATGCATTGTCGCTGATTCTGTTTCTTCCGCTTTGCCTGTGCATGGGGGCGCAGACCCTCACACTGGAGAAATGCGTGGAACTGGCTACGGCCAACTATCCTGTGATAAGCAAATACCGCCTTGTGGAGCGCACCGGCGAGCTGAACCTGTCTGACATAAACAAAAGCTGGTTGCCGCAGATCGGCGTGTACGGCCAGGGAACGGTGCAGAATTTGGTGCCGTCGTTTCCCGACGCGCTGTCGGAAATGATGGACCGCCTCGGGGCCGACATCCCCGGGCTTGGGAAACTCCAGTACAAGGTGGGGGTGGATCTGAACCAGACAATCTGGGACGGGGGCGCCTCGAAAGCAGGCCGCGAGGTGGAGCGCACCCTCACAGACGAGCGACGCGCGAGTCTTGACGTGCAGCTCTATGCTGTAAGAGAGCGGGTGGAGAATCTTTTCTTCGGGATACTGCTGATGGATAAACAGATAGAACAGATGCAGCTTACCGGCGAACTGCTCCGGAGCAACCTCGGGCGCCTGCAGGCTATGATGCGCAACGGCACCGCCATGCAGAGCGACGTGGATATGGTGGAGGCGCAGTATCTGGCCACACGCCAGTCGCTCGCGCAGGCCCGCGCCACCGCAGGCAGCTATCGCCGCATGCTCGGCATTTTCATCGGGGAGGATCCCGGGGAAAGGGCACTGGAGACACCTGTGGCGGCAATCCCCGCCGATCTCACCGTAAACCGCCCCGAACTCGGGCTTTATGACGCACGTATGCGGGTGAATGATGCGCGCGACAACAGTATCAGAGCATCGCTGATGCCTAAAGTGGGACTTTTCGCACAGGCATATTACGGTTATCCCGGACTTGACTATTTCAAAAGCATGATGAACAAAGACCTTTCTTTCAATGCCATTGCCGGAGTGAAGGTGTCGTGGAACATAGGATCGCTCTACACACGTAAAAACAATGAGAACCGTCTGCGGGCCGACACCGAGGGGATCGGTGTGGAGCGGGAGACATTTCTTTTCAACAGCCGCATAAAGGAGCGCGAGCAGTATGGCCGCATAGAGGAACTCCGTGAGGTGATGGCTGACGACGACCGTATTGTGGAACTGCGCGCAGGGGTACGCAAGGCCGCCGAGGCACAGCTCGTGAACGGCGTGATCGACGCCACGGCTCTTCTCACCAAGATCACCGACGAAAATCTGGCACGCCTTGCCGCCTCCTATCACAAGATACAGTACATACAGAGCATCTATCAACTTAAATACACATTGAACAGATGAAAAAAGCAGCATACATCCCGGTCATCGCGTTAATGACAGTCTCATGTCAGAGCAGTAACGAATATGACGCCACCGGCATTTTCGAGGCCACTACGGTAACGGTAGCCTCAGAGACAAGCGGCAAGATACTTATGTTCGACATCGCGGAGGGTGACAGCGTGCGTGCAGGGGAGCATGTGGCTACCGTAGACACCACCCTGTTGGCGCTGCAGTACCGCCAGATCGGAAGCCAGCAGGCGTCTGCGGAAAATTCATCGCCCGATATCGCCGCACAGGCGGCATCGCTACGGACGGAGATAGCCCATCAGCAGAACGAATGCGACCGCATAGACAGGCTTCTGGCAGACGGGGCTGCCACAGGCAAGCAGAAAGATGATGCCGAAGCACGCCTTAAGGTGCTGCGCGGACAGCTCGAGGGACTTCTCTCCACGCTCGGTAAAAACAGAAGTTCCATTTCCGACAATGCCCTCGCACTGCAGTACCAGAAAGAGCAGATCGCGGAGCAGATCGAAAAAAGCTGTGTGAAATCGCCTGTGAGCGGAACCGTGCTGCTCAAATATGCAGAAGAGGGGGAATTCGCCACCCCGGGGCGTCAGCTGTTCAAGATCGCCGATCTCGACGACATATATCTCAGGAGCTATTTCACCGTGTCGCAGCTCGCCGGCATAAAACTCGGGCAGCAGGTGACCGTGATAGCCGATTTCGGCGGCGACGAGCTTTATGAATATCCCGGCAGGATCACATGGATCGCGCAGGAAAGCGAATTCACCCCTAAATCCATACAGACACCCGACTCGAGGGCAAATCTGGTGTATGCCGTCAAGATCGCTGTGAAGAACGACGGGCGCCTGAAACTCGGACAATACGGCGGAGTGCGCCTCTGACTGCCTTATGGAGAATAAGGAAAATGCAATAGAGGTCAGGGGGCTGACGAAGCGCTACGGAAAAACGGTGGCTCTCGACGGCATATCGTTCGATGTGCCGCGGGGGAGCATGTTCGGCCTCATAGGTCCCGACGGCGCCGGCAAGAGCACTCTTTACCGCATACTCACCACACTACTCAGTCCCGACGCCGGGACGGCCGTTGTCGGCGGTTTCGATTCCGTAAGGGATTACAGGCAGATACGTGCGTCAGTCGGCTATATGCCAGAGCGGTTCTCGCTCTATCCTGACCTTACGGTAAACGAGAATCTGCACTTTTTCGCATCGCTTTTCGGAGTGAAGGTGGCAGACAACTATGATCTGATCGCCCCGATGTTCGGTCAGCTTGCCAGATTTCCCGACCGCAAGGCGGGGGCGCTGTCAGGAGGCATGAAGCAGAAACTGGCTCTCGGATGCGCGCTGATACACCGTCCGCGTATCCTGCTGCTTGACGAGCCCACGACTGGTGTCGACGCTGTGTCGAGAAGTGAGTTCTGGGATATGCTCGCCACACTCAAGGAAAAGGGGATAACCATACTTGTGTCCACATCATACATGGATGAGGCGCAGCGGTGCGACAGGATCGCGCTTATCGATAAGGGAAAGATACTGGATGTGAACACCCCGGCTGAACTCGTCGCCGGCCTCGGCGAGAACCTGTACGCGGCCTCGGCCACGGAGATGTACCCGCTTCTGCAGGCATTGCGCGCGATGCCTGGGGTGAAAAGATGCTACACCTTCGGTGCCACGCTCCATCTTGTCGCGGATGAGGGATTTGATGCCGGAAAAACCGTTGCTGCCCTTACGGCTTCAGGACTTGGGGATGTGCGTGTCTTTCCCGTAAAAGGGGATATAGAGGATCTATTTATAAAACTTGCAGGCGATGAATAGGGAGACAGTTATCTCGGTGAGAAACCTTACCAAGAAATTCGGCGGTTTCACAGCCGTCGACAATATAAGTTTCGACGTGGGGAAAGGTGAGATCCTCGGCTTTCTCGGGGCTAACGGCGCCGGAAAAACCACTGCCATGCGCATGCTGTGCGGCCTGAGCTATCCCACCTCCGGCACAGGCACTGTGGCAGGATTCGACATTACCCGCCAGGCCGAGGAAATCAAGCGGCATATCGGATATATGAGCCAGAAGTTCTCGCTCTATGACCAGTTGACCGTGCGGGAGAACCTCAGGCTTTTCTCCACCGTCTACGGCATGTCGGATGCGGCGATAAAGAGCAAGACCGGTGAGATTTTTGCTCAGCTCGGGATGGAAAATATGGCAGACACGCTTGTGAAGGATATACCGGTGGGGTGGAAACAGAAACTGGCCTTTTCGGCGGCTACGATGCACGATCCCGATGTGGTGTTTCTCGACGAGCCTACAGGTGGGGTGGATCCGGTGACCAGGCGCAAATTCTGGGAACTGATCTACATGGCCTCTTCCGGTGGAATGACGGTTTTCGTCACCACACATTATCTCGACGAGGCCGAATACTGCAACCGTGTGCTGATAATGGTGGACGGATGCGTAAAGGCGCTTGATACTCCCGCGGCGCTTAAAGAGCGGTTCGGAGTGCAGACGATGGACGAGGTGTTCCGCATTGTTGCAAAAGACGCCAGAAGAGCCGACTGACTATAAAAACAAAAAACGTTCCGTGCAATGTCAATATTCACATCGCTTATAAAAAAGGAGACACTCCATCTGCTGCGCGACTGGCGTACGCTCACGGTGGTGCTGATAATGCCCGTGGTGCTCCTGCTGCTGTTCGGTTTCGCCATATCCACCGAGGTCAACGACATAAGAGTGGTAGCGGTGGCCGACAGGCATACCGATGCGTCGAGGCTCATAATGGAGCGTCTGCGCGTCAACTCTTATTTCACTTTCAAGGGTGAGGTGTCGTTCAATGAGGTGGAGGGGATGTTGCGCCGGGGTGAGACGGACGCCGCCGTAGTTCTCAGGACCGACGGCGGAAATATCCGCTCACAGATCATCACCGATGCTTCCAATACAAATATGGCCCAGACCTCGGTGGCATACATAGAGAGTGTGATCGGCGGGGGAGGGTCGGCGCCGGTCATAACCTCCACACTATACAATCCGCAACTCAAAAGCGCATATAATTTCGTGCCGGGCATCATGGGTATGATATTCATTCTCATATGCGCCATGATGACCTCCGTCTCGATAGTGAGCGAGAAGGAAACCGGCACTATGGATCTGCTGCTTGTATCGCCCGTGCGTCCGCGCACCATCATACTCGGCAAACTTGTGCCCTATTTCATACTGTCGTGCATAATACTGGCGGCTATGCTGCTGTTGAGCTATACGGTGCTGGGTCTCCCGTTTTCGGCGAGTGCCCTGAATGTGGTGTGGGTCACGGTGCTGTATGTCACCCTCGCGCTCTCGCTCGGTCTGCTGGTGTCAACCCTGGTTTCCACCCAGGTGACGGCGCTGATAGTGTCGGGCGTGCTGTTCATGCTTCCCGTGGTGATGCTTTCCGGGATGATTTTCCCTATCGAGAACATGCCGTTGCCTCTGCAGTGGCTTTCGTGCGTCATTCCCGCGCGGTGGTACATAGCGGCTATGCGCACGCTTATGATACAGCAGCTTCCGGCATCGTATGTGCTGCAGGAGGTCGCCATACTCCTGTGCATGACTGTCGGCGTGCTTGTGCTTGCTGTAAGGAAATTCAACTCAAAATATTGAAAAAGAGACACTGATGAATCTCAGGACACTTGGAATACTGCTGCGTAAGGAGATATTGCTGATGCGCCGGAATCCGTTTATTCCGCGTATCATACTGGCTATGCCTGTGATGGTGATGCTTCTGCTGCCCCTGGTGGCGAACCTCGACGTGAAGGATGTTGGCGTCACTGTGGTTGACAATGACCATTCCGAGCTTTCCAGGAGAATGGTTGCCGACATGGCCACCTCGGAGTATCTCAGAATTGTGGCCACCCCCTTCACACACATCGAGGCCGTGCGCACCATTGAGCGCGGGGAGGCCGACGTCATAATCACCATCCCTGCCGGGTATTCGGCGGATATTGTCAACGGCGCCGCTCCACGGCTTGATGTGGAGGCCAACGGTGTGAATGTGACCAAAGGCATGATAGGTGCGAGGTATGCGGCATCCTCCGCCACAGGCACTCTGCGGCGATGGATGGCTGAAGAGGGGATGCGGGTGCCTGCGACCGGCATAAGCGTGATAAACCGCTATAATTCGACGCTCGATTTCCGGAATTATATGATACCGGCGCTGATGGTGGTGCTGATAATCATAATATGCGGGTTCCTTCCGGCGCTTAATCTGGTGAGCGAGAAGGAGAGCGGCACCATAGAGGCGATGAATGTAACCCCCGTGGGGAAACTAACGTTCGTATTGTCGAAACTGATCCCATACTGGGTGGTAGGGGTGCTTGTGATTACAGTCGGGATGTTCATAGGTTGGGCGGTATATGGCCTCGCTCCTGCCGGAAACATCGCATGCATTTATCTGGCGGCAATCCTGTTCAGCCTCGTTATGTCGGGGCTTGGAGTGTCGATAGCCAACAAGTCGGCCACTCTTCTCCAGAGCATTTTCGTGATGTTCGCCTTCATAATGATATTTCAGCTCATGGGGGGATTGTTCACGCCCATCTCCTCCATGCCGCAGTGGGCGCAGTACCTCACCTATGCGGTCCCTCCCAGATATTTCATTGAGATAATGCGTGCCATATATCTGAAAGGCGCATCTGTCGCAGACCTGTGGATGCAGTACACCGCTCTGGGCGGCTTCGCCCTGCTGCTTTGCACCATCGCCGCGCTCACTTACCGCAAACAGAACTGACAATAAAATGCCGGGGCCGATCATTGACAGAACGGACCCGGCAGAAAGTCTTTTAGGAAGGGTATGTTTACTGCTCAAGCAGAAGCACCATATTGTTGTCGGCGTCATAGAGACCGATACCGCCGCCGGCGAGTTTGCCGTAAGAAGCCACTTTGGGAAGGGCGGTGATAATAGCCTGTTCAACTTTGGGGTCGGGACAGGCCATGCGTGTGCTTGCCACATTGCCGAAGGTCACGCCGTAAGGTGCAGATACGGTGAATTTTCCCATCAGATTGTTGCAGTCGGTGGTACAGCTGAATGAATCACCGTCGAATGTGAACAGGAACGGGGCATCTGGAAGAGCGTCTGTGCTCTCACCGTTGATCTCGGTCACTTTCCATTCACCTTTCAGCAGGTTCGCATCGGCTGATGGTTCGCGATGACGAAGAAGCATTATTTCTTTGCCTTTATCATTTGTAAGTGCAATATCGCCGTTTTTGGTCAGCTCGTAGCCTTTGACCTGTGAGAGAGCTTTGAGGATTGAGTTTTCGAGATCCATGTCAGGGCACATCATCATTGTGGAACCTATTTGGGAGAGGTCAATTGTGCCTGGTTTTGCTTTTGTGTCAAATCCGCCTATGATAGAGTTGCATGAGGCGTTTCCGTAAACTTTACCGGTTGCAGTGTTGAATCCGATAAATGCATCGTTCATACCGGCGCCCGGTGCTACGGTTTTGCCGTTGATGGCCTCAACAGACCATTCGCCGTTGAGTGCAGAAATGTTTGCAGTGTTTTTTGAAGATGAGCAGGATGCTAGCGCTGCCATCGAGGCGGCGCAAAGCATGAGATTCATTAATTTATTCATAAAGTGTCGTTTTAATTTCGTTGTTCGATAAAAAATGGTGTGCGTATGTCAGAATCATCCATGATCCGGTGCGCACACTGTTATAACGTATGACAACGATGATTTGTTAAGGTTTAACGGTCGTTTTGAAGGGTGTCGAAAAGCGTGATAAGGCGTGCCAGATCCTCCTCGTTGCTGAAACTGAAAGTTATCGCACCACGTCCCTTGCGGTCGCAGGAGAATTTCACCGGGGTCTGGAAGGCCGCAGACAGATGTTTTTTCAGAATGTCGAAATCGTGGTTGGCATAGGGCTTTTCCTGTTTCCCCTCCTGCGGCTTGTCGTTTTTACCTTCGAGATATGACTTGACAAGTTCCTCTACTTTTCTGACAGACAGTCCCTGGCGGATGATTTCTTTGTATATCTTCAGCTGCACCGACGGATTGTCGATGGAAAGGAGCGCGCGGGCGTGTCCCATGTCCACAAGTTTGTCGCGTAGCCCGAGCTGCACCTCGGCGGGGAGTTTCAGCAGGCGCAGGAAGTTGGCCACAGTGGCACGTTTCTTGCCTATGCGTTCCGAGAGACGTTCCTGTGTGAGGCTATATTGGTCAATGAGTTTCTTGAATGTCAGCGCTATCTCAATGGCGTTCAGATCCTCGCGCTGTATGTTCTCGATGAGCGCCATTTCGGTCAGCTCGGAGTCGTTGGCGGTGCGGATGTATGCCGGCACTGATGTGAGACCCGCGATTTTTGCTGCACGGTAACGGCGCTCTCCGGCGATGATCTGGTAGCTGTCGGCACCGGTCTTGCGCAGCGAAAGCGGCTGTATGATGCCGAGCTCGCGGATGGAGGATGCGAGTTCTTCAAGAGCCTCTTCGTCGAATGTGGTTCGGGGCTGGCTCGGATTCGGTGAGATCTGGTCGAGGCGGATGTCGTTTATCGCCGATGTGCCTCGGGCGGGGGTATCGTCCATTGATATCAGCGAGCCGAGGCCTCGCCCTAATGCGTTTCTATGTTGTGACATGATGTCTTGCGTTTCTATGAGGATTTATCAGATGCTGTTTGTCAGGCCGGTTACCCGCGGTTTTTGTCGATGAGTTCCTTGGCGAGCATGAGGTGGGATGTGGCGCCGCGGCTCTCGGGGTCATAGAGGAGTGCGGGAAGGCCGTGCGACGGTGCTTCGCTGAGGCGGATATTGCGGGGTATCACGGTGTTGAACACCATGTCGCCGAAGTGTGTCTTAAGTTCTTCATAGATCTGGTTGGCCAGGCGCAGGCGTGCGTCATACATCGTCAGCAGGAATCCTTCTATCTCCAGATCGGGATTGAGCTTCGATTTTATGATGCGTATGGTGTTGAGCAGTTTGCTGATCCCTTCCAGTGCGAAATATTCCGCCTGCACAGGGATTATCACGGAGTTGGCCGCAGTGAGGGCGGTGATAAGTCCGAGGGAGGGGGAGCAGTCGATAAGGATGAAGTCATATTTGGGAGCCACGTCGGCAAGGAGCCTTGACAGCACCTTCTCGCGGTCGGGCTGGTTTATCAGCTCGAGTTCGGCGCCCGCGAGGTCTATGCGTGAACCCACGAGGTCTAGACCCTCCACGCAGGTGGGAACCTGAGAGCCGTCGACAGGATATCCGTCGACAAGGCACTCGTAGATCGAGGACTGCATCTGGCGGGGATCTATGCCGTAGCCGGAGGTCGCGTTGGCCTGGGGGTCGGCATCGATGATCAGCACCTTCTTGCCGCGGCTTGCAAGAGAGGCTGCCAGATTGATAGTGGTCGTGGTTTTTCCTACACCCCCTTTTTGATTTGCTATAGCTATTATCTTACCCATAACACTTTTATAAGGTTTTCTGCAAAGTAAGGGATTTTCAGCCGGATACAAAAGCACCGTTAAGTCAATTTAAGCATTTTGTTGATAACTGCACAATATTGTTGATAACTGTGGAACACTTTAACATTTCCCCGTGGAACATCCCCCCGCCAGCCTGCCCTGAGGGGGATTCCAGGAAATTTCGTAACTTTGTACAGCAAACGGTATCCTGATGGAGGACACCGTTATTTCATTTGACAAGCCGTTTATTTCCCATGTTGATACTTATTACCAACGACGACAGTATAGAAGCGCCCGGACTGCACTTTCTGGTGGATTGTGTGAAGGATCTCGGCGAGGTTTATGTGGTGGCGCCGGCTGTACCCCACTCGGGGCAGTCGTCGGCTTTCACCGTCAACGCGCCCCTGCGCATCAAGGAGCATGAGGGGTACCACGGGGCGCGGGTGTTTTCGGTCAACGGCACCCCGGTGGACTGTGTGAAACTATCCATGCACCACATCCTGCCCCGCAAGCCCGATCTGCTCCTTTCCGGTGTGAACCACGGATCCAACGCCGGCAATTCGGTCATATATTCCGGCACGATGGGAGCCGCTTTCGAGGCGTGCATGCAGGGGATCCCGGCCATAGGGTATTCGCTGCTCCACCATTCGCTGAAGGCCGATTTCAGTGAATGTACTCCATATATCAAGGCGATCACGCGTGCCGTGATAGAAAACGGGCTTCCGGAAGGGGTATGCCTCAATGTTAATTTCCCGGCTAAAGTGAAGATAGAGGGGATGCGTGTCACACGCGCCGCCCGCAGCCACTGGAGCGAAGAGTATCAGGAATACCTCGATCCGCACGGAAAGCCGTTCTTCTGGCTTACCGGAAAACTTCAGAACGATGAGCCGGAAAGCACCGATACAGATATCTACTGGCTTGACCGCAATTATGCCTCCATTGTGCCTGTGCGCGCCGACCAGAATGCCATTGAGGCGATACCCCATCTGCGGCAGACTCTCGGCTTGTGATCACGGCCGTTTTCAGTTGTAGACAGGTTTCTGCCCTTTGGAGCGGGTGGCTTTTCCATATTCCACGGCATGTTCAGGGCAGATATGGTAGCACCGCAGGCACAGGGCGCAATGGTTGTGCCATTGCGGACGGCCCTCTTTCATGGTTATGTTTTCCATAGGGCAGCCGCGTGAACATTTGCCGCACCCCACACACGCCTCGGAGCTGTGGAACGGACGGGGTGACGTGCAGAATATGTTGAAAAGCGGACGTATCACATATGTCTTGGTCCACGCCGCGTTTCCGCGCACCACGTCATCCCCTGAAAATCCCTGCGCTATGGCTGACGCCACGGCATCGACACGCGCCGGCATCTCCTCCGTTTTTCTGGCTTCGGTTCTGGGACTGTCCACGTCGAACCCTTTCATAAGCACATAGGTGTTTGGCATAGTGACTGAAAAACTGCCGCGCGGGCTCCATCCGCGTCTTCCTATAAGCTGCCGCCAGCAATTGTCGGCATACCCGATATCGTCGCCGCATGTGACCACAAGGAAATGCGGCGACTGGTGGGCGCCTTTGAACCGCACTTTCCTGATGAACCGTTCGACCACAGGGGGTATTCCCCATGAATAGACAGGGCACACCCATATCACCGGTTCGCCGGCCGCCACTTCCAGAACGGTCTCTTCCGGTTTAAGCAGCATCCGGTTTTCAAGCGTCACGGTCTCCCCGCCGAGGCGCCGGCTCACGGCGAGCGAGTTGCCTGTTCCTGAAAATGTTATCAGCATATTTCCGGGATTTTGATTCAGCGTATGGTCACCTGGGTGGCGCCGTACCCGTATTCGCGGAATGAGGCATCCTGTACGTCATGTCCTTTGTAGCTGTGGTTCAGCTCCTTCATCAGCGCCTGACGCAGTATCCCCTCACCTTTCCCGTGGATGAACACGATCTTTTTCCCCTTGTTGCGGAGGTTTTCGTCCATCACCTTGCGGAAAGCGTCTATCTGATAATTGATTATATCGGCGTTGCTCATGCCTCGTGTGCTGTCTATAAGCTCGTTGATATGCAGGTCAACCACAAGCGGCTCATCTTTCGACACTTTTTTCTGCACCGGTTTCCGCAGCGGGCGGCTGTCCTCGCGGCGTTTCTGCTTCATGGCATCCTCGAGTTGCGCGCTGTCTATGGTCATGGCGCGCTGCGGTATATCGTTTTTCACGATGTCGACAGCAAGCACCGGTTCGTCGAAGTAGGGGTTGTCGCGGAAGCAGTGGAGCTTGAAAAACTTGGTGGTGTCCATGCGTGTCTCTATGGCCACAGGCGACTTGAGTTTGAACGGTTTGTCGCGCTTGAAAGCCACATACTGGAACGCGATGCGGTCAAGCCGCGCCACCTGGTCGCGTGTAAGTTCCTCAAGGAAAACCTGCATGTTGGGCTCCACGATTCCGGCGTAGCGTGTGGTCCATCCCTCCTCGTCGTCGGCGCGGGAGAGGTATGTGAAATACAGGAAGTAGTTGGAGTCGTTGACGAGGTATGCCTCATAGGAGGTGGTGGAAAGATGCTTGATCTCCATTGCAGCGTATGCGAGCACCACATTCAGGCGGTCGCCGTCAGGTGTCTCGGTGACCGGTTCCGGTTTGGGAGCTTCCGGCACCTGTGTGGGCACGAACTTGCTTTTTGCCTCGCGCTCGCGTTCCTGACGGTGCTGGGTGGTGCCTCCGAAAATGTCGCGACGGGAGCTTTCCTCGCCCGGACTGCTCACCACCACAAGTTCCTTAAGCATCACGGGGGTGACGAAGCCGTCCTCCTCCTCCACATGGGCTATCTGCCCGTCTATCTTTACCACGCGTCCCCCGCCGGTAGTGCTGAGGAAGCGCACCTGGTCGCCTATCTTTGCCATATGATGTATAATCGTTCTAAATTTATTCGGGATGTTTATGCAAACTTACGCATTTTCCACGACATTTCAGTAACTTTGTGGTATGGTACAGAATTTGAGAATCGACGATTTCGACTATAATCTTCCCGACGGGCGCATAGCCAAACATCCCCTTGCTGAGCGCGACAGCTGCAAACTGCTTGTACGTCACGCCGATGGCTCTATCGAGGATCGGCATTTCACAGATCTTCCGCAGCTTCTTCCCGCGGAGTCTATGCTGGTCTACAACAATACCCGTGTGATCAATGCACGCCTGCGTTTCCGCAAGCCGGAAGGGGCGCTGATAGAGATATTCTGCCTTGAGCCGGTGGAGCCGCGCGATTATGCCGTGAGTTTCGCTTGCAATTCCCGCTGCTCGTGGATCTGCTTTGTTGGCAATTCCAAGAAATGGAAACAGGGGGAGCTGACCATGGAGCTGAATGTGGGGG
>CADFRV010000031.1 GCA_902836725.1 Muribaculaceae bacterium | reverse complement strand
GCGCCCAATGGCGGTGTCGGGTGTCTCGACGCTTACATTGGGTTTCTTCAGCAGCGGTTCCAGACAGGGGTGGCTCTGCAGGCGGGGGCTGAAAAGGATGTACTCATGTTCCGGATACCGGTCGGAGAGCACATCCACAAGTAGCCTGGAATAGTTGCCCAGACCGGTGTTGTTGAACACGGCGCGTTTCCCGTCGTATCCTATTCTCATCTGTGTTCAGGTTATGGTATTGAGTGACTGGGGATGCCGATACTTTTTTCAGGCCTCGTCCATCTGGTGGGTCATGGGTATCTGGCGCATGATGGAGTTGTCGAGAGATATGAGTGTCTCGGTGCCGGTGACACCGGGAATCATCTGTATCTTCTTGTTCAGCAGCTCCATAAGGTGCTCGTTATCTCTTACTATGAGCTTTATGAGCATGGTGTAGGGGCCAGTGGTGAAGTGGCATTCGATCACTTCGGGTATCTTTTCAAGCTCAGGGACAACGTTGCTGTACATGGCTCCGCGCTCAAGGTTCACGCCGATGTAGGTGCAGGTGCTGTAGCCGAGCAGCTTCGGGTTTACGGTGTAGCCGCTTCCTGTGATTATGCCAAGCTCGCTCATGCGCTGTATGCGCTGATGGATGGCGGCGCGTGACACGCCGCATACCTGGGCCACATCCTTGGAGGGTATGCGGGCGTTATGCATTACTATTGAAAGAATTTTTCGGTCAAGGTTGTCGATACAGTCCAATCGATCCATGTTGGTTTATACAGTGTCTTGATGTATAGGTGTTTTTTTGTCTCCGGCCGCAGTGTAATGCCGGCCTTTCAAGTGCGAAATTACGTAAAAAATCCCAAATGGCTAACATTATGCCAAAAAAATCTTCGACTCTCCCGCCAAAATGTTGGAATGTATGTGATTTACAGGCAATATGATCTCAATGTGGTGACGAAGTGATCAGTGTGGGGGCTTTCCCGTTGGGCAGACACTCGAGTTCGTCCACATACTCTATGGCCACGTTTTCGGCGCCAAGCATCACATTGCCGTAATACTGGCGCAGGAAGGCGCCGTCCCCATCCTCGGTGAATCCCTCACCGCGTATTATCCTGACTATGAGTTTCCCGGGGGAGGGCTGCACGAACTGTACGCCGTCGGCATGCAGCGGATATTCGTCGTGGAACTCGATGGTGCTTATGTTTATGTCGCTCCCGTCGGCGAGCCGTATCATGGTCTGGTCGCGCCTCCCTTCTATGGCGCTCAGTATCTCTTTGCGTATGCCGTCGATTGTGCGTGTCTCGCCTGTCTTGCGGGCATAGTCGCCGGTGCGGTAGCGCAGCAGGGGCATCACACGGTTATAGAAGGTGGTGCCTGTGAGTTCGCCGTAGTCCGAGGGGTTGCCGTCGTCGCCTATCACCTCGGCGTATCCGTAGCCCGGCTCTATGGCGAATGTGGGCTTGTCGTCGAGCTGTTCTATGAAGATGAGTTTCTCGGTGTGGCCGTAGAATGTGGCGATCTTTATGCCGAGTTCCCCGCTGAAGAAGCGGTATGTGGCCTGGGGCACGCTCTCGGAGGTGAGCAGGGCGAGCCGGATGAACGATGTGTCGAGCCCGTAGCGCAGGAAGAGGCGGAGCATACGGGTGCATGCCGAGGGGTAGCCGTAGAGGGTGTGGACATGGTTGCGGCGCATCACCGAGTGCATCTTGCGCACATATGCCTCGTCGCTGCGGCATCCGTCGAATATGATCTCGCGGGTGGCGGGGTTCACCATATAGTCACGCCCGTTTTTCAGCTGTTTGCGGCGTATGGTGGCCTTGATGCCGAAGTCGTATCCGGCGCGTTTCCATACGCCGGTCACAAATGCCATCTCAGTCACGTAGCGGTTTGCGGGGATGAGGAAACGCATCGGTTTGCCGGAAGTGCCGGAAGTGCGCAGTTCCACATGCGGTAGCGAGGAGGCTTCGTCGGAGATGAACTTATCGAAGTTGGCACGCACGGTGTCTTTGTCGATGAACGCGAATGTGCGGCGGAAATCCTCTGCGGAGCGTATCACCGTGCCGGCATACCGTTCGCGGTAGTAGGGCACATGCTGTATCGCATAGTTGGCCATCTCCACCAGTTTCTTTTCCGGATCAATGGCGGGGATGGAGCGTTGGAAACGCTTCATCGCCCTCCCGTATACCCTGTCGCCAAGACGGTTGAGGTGGAGCAATGGGAGCATCATCCAGTTTGGTGCTTCCTGTATCCTGTTCTTTATGAAATCGGCTAAACCTTTCAAATGTTCGGCAGTTAGATGGTGTGTAAAACTGGGGGTGGAATTATGCGTGATTTTATCTGGAAGCCTCGCGTTCGGTGAAATACCGGTCGTATGCCTCGAGGAGCGCTTTTGAAGTATGTTCCCAGCTGAGATGGTTGATGATGCGGTCGCGGCCTGTCTGCGACATGCGTTCGCGCCGGGCGGGATCGTCAAGCAGCTCCACTACTTTGCGTGCCAGGTCGGCCGCGTCGTTGGGGCGCGCGTAGAGCGACGCCTCCCCGGCGGAGTAGCGCCCCTCGGTGAGGTCGAACTGCACGATGGGTTTGCCCAGAGCCATGTATTCCAGGATCTTGTTCATTGTGGATTTGTCGTTCATCTCGTTGTATTCGTCGGAGTTGACGCATACGTCGGCGGTGTTGAGGTAGTCGAGGAGCATCTCGTCTGATACGCGGCCGGTGAACTCCACAATGTCGTCAAGTCCCATCTCGGAGCAGCGGCGGCGCAGTTGCGCCAGATGCGGGCCTCCCCCCACTATTCCCCAGAAAATATCGTCGCGCCCGATCTCGTCGCGTATATGGCGTGCGGCGTCGAGCAGATACTCTATTCCTTCCTGTTGGCCGATCACTCCGAGATAGCCCACCATGAACTTTTTGCCGCGCTTGATCTGAGGTTTTGGGGGCACTATTTTCAGTCGGTCGAGGCGCGGACCGCTGCGGAGCACCCACACGTCTTTCTCATCCATGCCTCCGCGTTCGATCGCTATCTTCCGGTAGCTCTCGTTGGTCACGAATGCGAATTTGCAGTGGCTGTATGTCTCTTTCTCAAGCCAGAGCTGGCTTTTGTAGAGCGGCCCTGACTTTTTGCCGAACTTGGCCTCGAACAGTTCGGGGCAGATGTCGTGGTGGTCGAACACATAGTCCACCCCTTTGTGGCGGAACATCCGGGCTACCATGTAGATGTTGTCGGGCGGATTGCATCCGTGGATCACGTCGAACCCGATCTCCTTGTAGATCTTGCGTGCCAGGCGGTACTCCTCTTTAAGCGCCCAGAAGTATTCGCGGGCATATCCGAGGGCGCCGTTCCCCTCCTTGGGGAGGTTGTGCCGGTAGATATGCACCCCCTTGAGGTATTCATATTCCTTGTCGTAGCCTTTCCCTTTGGGGCATATCACCGATACGGTGTAGCCGTTGGCCGCGAGGGTGGTTGCTTCCTGCCATACGCGTGTGTCAAACGGTACGGGGAGGTTCTCCACTATGATGAGTATCTTTCTGTTCATGTCAGTCTGTCTCCTTGTAGGTGAGAGTGGTCTCGCATTTTCCGGTGCGTCCGGTGATGCGGATGGCAGTGGCGGGTGTGAGTTTCCCGTACTCCTCGGCCACTGTCACCTGTTCTGTCTGTATTGTGCCGTCCGGCGCGTGCAGTCGCCAGTGTCCGAAGACGGCAATGTCGCCCGCGGGTTCCACGTGCAGTCCCGGGGCAACGATAAATGTAACTATGTCGCTGTCCGACAGTAAAGTGTCGGTTATTCTAAGGCTGTAGTCAGCCGTGTTGAATGTGATGTCGCGTCTCAATTTTTCCCCGTCGGCCATTATGGCCTCAAGCTGTAGGGCGACTGTGCCGTCGGGACGCGGTTTTCCGCCGTGCAGCATGCGTGCGCATCCCCGTCTGCCCCAGAGGAATGCCCCACGCATATCTCCCTGCGGGTGTCCGGCCAGGGCTACGGTGTTGTGCATCAGTTCTCCGCGGCGCATGTTGCGGTCGGGGAGGTCGCAGTGGTAGAGGTATGTGCCCCCTTCGGTCAGTACCGGCTTCCCGTCCTCCGTGAGCTGCAGGCTGAGCATATCGGCGTGGGCGTGGGCGGCGATGCTGCCGAATCCGAAAGGCGCGTGGTCAATGCCCACAAGTATCCTGCGGTCGGCGGAGCGCAGGAAGGTGTAGCCGCTTTTCATGTTGCCGGCGGCGGATGCGTCGAATGTGGCGCATAAGGGGAGCGTGTGCAGTGGTGCCGCGGCGGCTTCCTTCATATGCCGCGAGGTGGTCAGCAGACATGCTGTAGGCTCGGTGCTGTCGAAATCGGTGAACCGTTCTTTACCTCTTATCGCCGAGGCGAGCTGCAGTACATAACGGTAATAATTGAATCCTTTCCCGGTCAGGTCGGTGAGCTTGCCGCAGTCGGCGTCGCCGAATTCGATGGCTGCGCTTTCAGATGCCATTGATGCCTGTATGAATGCGGCCATGCGCGGTATGCTCCCGCATATTACGCGGGGCACCTCCTTACCGGCTCTTTCGAGATGGAGGATGGTGTGCATATATGCCTCTGCCGCGAAAGCGTGGTAGTGGAGCGATGACTCGAAGTTCACGCCTCCGGCTGAAAACTGCCGTGGCAACTCCCTTTCAAGTTCCTCGATCGCGAGTGCGGTCCAGGGATCATGGCCGAGTGCGGTTCCTCCCAGTGCTATGGCGGAGAGCTCCACAAGCAGATGGTTGTTTGCCGAGGAGTAGCGGCTGCGGTGTCGGATGACGTAGGATATCATGTTGGCGGCTCCGGTAAGGAGGCCGGTCTCAAGCCTGAGGCGTGTCTCCTTGAGGCTGTTATCTGTCGCGGGGGCATTGTGGCGGAGGATGGCGGCGGTGAAGATCCACTGTATAGCCCTGATGGCCACCTCCATCACCGATACCCACGCTATGCCGTAGAGCATGGGGTTGGCGCGGTTCCAGTCGCGGAATCTGCGGTCAAGCTCCGTTATCCCCGCCGAAGTGTCCATGGCAAGACGAGGCCATTCGAAATGGCGGTGTGCCTCCCAGGCCAGTCGCGCGTCTCCTATGTCATCGCGTTGCTTGTAGCGCAGGCTGTATGCCCATTCATCGGGCCACGCCGGTGTGCCTGTAGCGCCCGCATGCCCCGTTGCCGCCGGTTCCGCCGAAGCCGATCCGGCTCGGGACGGGCTTATGTTTTCCGCGGGTATCACCACTGCGGCGTCGAAGTCCGGCATCCCTGTGGGGAGTGATGCTGCAAAACGGGTACCCTTCAGGTCGGGATACAACAAAGTGTCGGCAACGCAGATCCGTTTGCCGAACTTAGTTTTTTCCGTTTTTTGAAGAGCTTTCTGCTGCACGCGCCATACCACTTCCGGCACCGACATGGCTTTCAGTCGGTTGGCGTACCAGGCCAGGCGCTCCCGCAGGGCGTGTGCCATAGCTTGTCTTTTTTGCGATTACAAAAGTAGTAAAAAATATACGTTCTGCAAAAAGAACTGTGGCAGCTCCTGCTTGGGGAGCTGCCACAGTTCAGAGGATAGCTATTTGTTATGGCTTATTTTGCGGTGTTATTGGCAGCTGAACGCTTGTTGGTGAGGTATGCCACGGGAGTTGCGATGAACATGGTGGCAAGTGTACCGGTCACTACACCGAACAGCATTGCGAAGATGAACGAGCGGATCGAGTCACCACCCAGGATGAAGATGCAGAGGAGCACCAGGAAGGTGGAGAACGATGTCATGATCGTACGTCCGAGGGTAGAGTTGAGCGACTTGTTGATGAGTGTGAAGAAGTCCTGTTTGGGATACAGGTTGATGTTCTCGCGCACACGGTCGAACACTACCACGGTATCGTTGATCTGATAACCGATGATCGTCAGGATAGCGGCGATGAAAGTCTGGTCGATCTCCATTGCGAAAGGAAGCACGCCCCAGAAGAGGGAGTAGAATCCGATGATGGAGAATGCTGTGAAGGCTACCGCTGCAAGGGCGCCCAGAGAGAAGGCTACGTTACGGAAGCGGAGCAGGATGTAGAGGAACATGGCTGCCAGAGAGAGGATCACGGCTATGTATGCCTTGTTGCGCATGTCGTTTGCCACGGTCGGGCCTACGGTCTGCGAGGAGAGGATACCCTGGGTCTCGTCGGTGGTGGAGAAGTCCTCGAGGGTCATGCCGTTGGGGAGCAGTCCTTCAGCCTTGAATGTGTTGTAGAGCTTCTGGGTAATCTCCTGCTCGATGTCGGAAGCGTCTTCGGTGCTCTTGATCTTGTAGTTGGTGGATACACGCACCTGGTTGGAGTTCTCGATGGTGATCACCGATACAGATGCTACCTCGCCGTTGTCGTTGAATACGGGGGTGAGGAGGCTCTGCAGGTCGCTTGTGTTCACGGGCTTCTCGAACTTGACTACATAGTTGCGGCCGCCGGAGAAGTCGATGCCCTGGTTGAGGCCACGCACAAACAGTGAGATCACCACAATGGCTACGAAAGCTACAACCACCATGAACGAAACCTTACGCGCGCCGAGGAAGTTGAAGTTGGTTCCAGAGAACATCTTCTTGGAGATGGAGGTGGTGAAGGTGAGGTTCTGGAAGGCTTTCTTCTTGCCGAATACGATGAAGATTATGCGGGTGAGGTATACTGCGGTGAAGAACGAGCAGATGATACCGATGATAAGGGTTGTGGCGAAGCCTTTGATGGGTCCTGTACCGAAGAACAGGAGGATCACACCGGTGATAACCGAAGTGAGGTTGGAGTCGAAGATCGCTGAGAAGGCGTTGGAATAACCGTCGGCGATGGCGGTGCGCACGCTCTTGCCTGCGCGGAGTTCCTCTTTGGCGCGCTCGAAGATAAGCACGTTGGCGTCCACTGCCATACCGAGGGCGAGCACGATACCGGCGATACCGCTCAGGGTAAGCACTGCCTGGAAGGAGGCGAGGATACCGAATGTGAAGAAGAGGTTGCAGATAAGACCGAAGTTGGCGATGAGGCCGGGGATCACACCGTAGATGCAGCACATGAAGATCATCAGCAGCACGAGTGCCACGATGAATGACATGATGCCTGACTCAATGGCCTGCTGGCCGAGCGACGGACCGATCACCATATCGGAGATAATGTCTACTTTGGCTGTCATCTTACCGCTCTTGAGCACGTTCGCAAGGTCCTGCGCTTCCTCTACGGTGAAGTCGCCGGTGATCTGTGAGCGTCCGCCTTCGATAGCGGTGCGGATGTTGGGGTATGAGTAAACGAGGTCGTCGAGGACGATGGCTACGGGGTGGCCGATGTTACGCTGGGTGATGCGTGCCCAGTCGCGTGCTCCCTCGGAGTTCATTGTCATTGACACGACGTTGCCCTGCATCTGGTCGAAATCGCTTGAAGCGCTGATCACGCAGCTTCCGTCAAGCGCGGGACCGCCGTTGGTGGCGCGCAGTGCCAGGAGCTGATATGTGTCGATCTGGCTCTCCTTGCCTGTAACGGTGTCGTTGAAGTTCACGGGGGTGGGCTTCACGCTCCAGCGCAGGCGCAAGTTGGAGGGAAGGAACTGTTTTGCCTCGTTTGATGCCAGGATGGCGTCGATGGCGTCGCGTTCCTTTGCGGTGGCGATACCGAAGATGGGGGTAGCGTCGGTGTTGATCATCAGGAAGTGCTCGCGGAGGCCCTGGCCGTCTTTGGCGCGGATGGCGTTGTCGAGCTGTGCAACCTGGCCGGCGATTTCGTTGGCGCCGTAGCACTCGTAGAACTCAAGGTTGGCGGAGCGCTGCAGGAGTTCACGCACACGCTGGTGCTCTTTCACGCCGGGGAGTTCCAGAAGGATCTGGCCGTCGTTGTCCTGAAGCACCTGGATGTTGGGGGAAACCACACCATAAGCGTCGATACGGCTGCGGAGCACGTTGGTTGCCGAGTTGTTCACACGGTCCTTAACCTCCGATTTGAGGGTTGCGGCCACATCCTTGTCGCTCTGTCCCTCTTTCACGATGCTGTTGAACACCACGGAGAAGTCTGCTTCCTTGTTGAGTTTGCGGTACTGGTCCACGAAGGTGCCTACATAGTCCGACGAGTGGTTGCCGCCGATTATGGAATCGGTGTTGGCCAGCGCCTGGTCGAAGGCGGGGTCGGCGTCTGCGTTTTTCATCGAGCGGAGCATGTCGGGCATTGAAACCTGAAGGATGACGTTCATACCGCCTTTCAGGTCGAGGCCGAGGCCTACGCCCCACTTCTGTACTTCATTGTAATTGTAACCCAACCAGACAGGCTGCTTGCTGATTGAGTCGATGTAGGCTTTGTAAGCCTTGGTGTACTGCTCGGAATTTTTGCCTTGCTGACCGGCTGCTACCAGAGCGTATTGCTCGGCTTTGGCTTCCTGCTTGCTGCTTACCAGCGTGAAAGACAGGTAGAACAGGCACACCAGCACCAGGAAGATTGCGATTACACCCGCAATTATACTTCCGAGGGTTCCTTTGCTTTGCATGTGGTTTGTTAAAAAGTATTTTGTTATGTTATTATTTTTTATTTTTCATCGTGTGTGGCGCTTACGGGTGGCCATATGGCCGTGTCCGCAGGCGTGGCGGCCTCTTCCGGGAATGCACTGTGGGGGTCTCAAAAGTGCCGATTGGTTTATGTGAAAACAGGCTACGCGCACGTCAACCCCCTGGGAGTCAGCAATGCGAGCGTATCATACGGGCCTAACGGCTCTGTTTCACCTGTTTTTCAGCTTGCAAATATACGAATAATCCTCAATACCTCAAACAATCACCTCAAATTCGCGGGGGAATTCGGCCGCATATCGCGTTTTTTGTCGAGTGTCACGAGGATAAAGACTATAAGGCCGAGCACTATCTGCAGGGCTGTCTGCGAGGCGATGAGCAGATTGCCGAAGGCTGCCCCTGTGAGGTGGAACTGTTCGGCGCTTACGGGCGCCATGCCCGAGGCGGCGCGTGCCTGCTGCAGGACGGGCAGGAAGATGTTCAGCCCGAACAGGAGGGTGGTCTGGTAGGGGCCGATCCCACCGTTGGAGGGGACCCCCATCGCGATGCTCGTGAGCACGAAGCAGACAAGGGTGACTATGGCTCCCGAGGCGTCGAGCGTCTCCCTCAGGAGGGGGAAGGCGTTGAACGCCACCACCATCTGCAGGTAGTAGCAGCCCCAGATGGCGAATGTGAGGCCGAGCCATGTCCATTTCTCTTTCATTTTCCCTATCGTGGCGAATCCGCCCCAGAGGCCGTGCATGAATCCCTTGATTTTAGCCACTACAGTGCTTTTGGAGCGGGCGAACAGGATCCATACCGCTGCCGTGATGGCTATCAGCGATGCCCATATCCATGGGGAGCTGACGGTGTGGATGATTTTGCGGTATACGTCGGGGTATGTGTGCACGAAACTTACTATCGGGCCGCGTGCCAGGAAGAATGTGCCTGCGGTTATGATGCATACCGTGACGAAATCGGCGAAACGGTCGGCGATCATGGATCCGAATACTGTGGAGAAACGGGTATCCTCGCGGTATGTTATGTATCCTGTGCGCCAGACTTCTCCCAGCCTCGGGAAAACAAGGTTGAGCGAATAGCACCCTATGATGCTGTAGACAAGCGCGTGCACCGGCGCGTTTACCCCTATAGTGCGAAGCTGTATGTTCCATCTGAGCGCTCTCAGCAGCATCGGGGCGACGCTCATGGCGAGCATCAGGCCGATCCACCGGAAATCGCAGTCGTGCCTGATCACTTTCATCATCTCGTTGAAGTCGATGTTGTGGAACATTATCCAGCACAGGCCCACGCTCACCGCCAGAGGAACGATGAACTTGACCACGGCACCCCACCCCGGACGGTGCCCTCCTGACATGAAACTATCTGATGTTGTCGGCATGGCGGCAAAGTTACGAATTATGAAGTAGGTATGGAAAATTTGTTAGCATACATGCGGTACCGCAGGATATTTTTTAACTTTCATTCACTTTAAAAATCGTATGAAAGTATTTACTTTTGTATGTGTAAGTGCCCGGGCTATAAAAGTCTGAATTTTTTTGGCATTGATGTAATTGCCCTGAGCATTTGCGGTAAGTAACAGTTTGAGCATATTCCCGATGAAACATCAGCGTCAACTTGTAGACAGCCCTCTGAAACTCACTCAGCTCGCTGCCATTCGTGGCGTTTCCGATGAGTACAGCCACCTGGGGCAGGATTATATCCTGTCGCACATAACATCCGATACAGGATATTTCTACAGCGAGAAGGCCCGCCGGATCGACGGGCACACAATGATCATATGCGTCAAAGGTATCATGAAGGTTACCATTGACCTGGATACTGTGGAGGTGCCTCCGATGTCGCTGGTGTTTTTGGCGCCTGAGCGTGTCTTCAAACCTGTCGCATGGGAGGGGGATGAGCGCGACGCCTATGTGCTCTTTGTCTCAAACAAATTTGTGTATGATCTTAACATTGACCTTAATGCCATAAACACCAATATATTCACCTCGGCGAAATCGGTCCTTACGCTCTCGCCGGAAAAGGTGGGGGTGCTTATAAGGTATTTTGAGATGCTGCACAGCAACGCTCTGTCACACAACCACTACAGCCGCCATATAGCCCGCACCCTCACTTCGGCGGCGGCTTATCAGATAATGGCTTACGGTGAGGAGGAGATCCCCGACATGCAGTCGGTGCCGGCGCGCAACAGGAAACTTACCTATGTGAAGAATTTCCTTCGCCTGGTGCGCACCCATCACCGCCGCGAGAGGGCTATCGGGTTTTATGCCGACAAGATGTTCATCTCGCCCAAATACCTCTCGCTGATTATCAAGGAGGCCACCGGCCGGTCTGCGGCCGAGTGGATAGACCAGTATGTCATTCAGGAGGCTAAGAATCAGCTCCGCTATTCAGGCAAGAATGTGCAGCAGATAGCCTATGACCTGAATTTCTCCAATCAGTCGTCTTTCGGCAAATATTTCAAGAATCTTACAGGACTTTCCCCGACGCAGTTCCAGAACCAGTAGTGTGTGTCCCCCGCCCATGCTGTGGCGGCGTACTTCGTAAGGAATAGCGGTATCAGGTGTTGTTATGGGGGAGGAAAATGCGTTGCGCGTTCCGGCCTACGGTGGCGGCAAGTTCCGTGGGGTCGCATCCCCGCGCGTGTGCCACCCTGTCGATCACATCGGTGATGGCAATGCCGGCGGGGGCGTCGTCGGTCTCGGTGAGCAGCCTGTCAGAGGGAACGGCTGCCGCGGTCTTCGGGTTGAAGTCCGGGCCGAGCGAGATGTAGCAGTCCGGAAATGCGCAGAACTGCGCGGCCTGTGTGGGATTGCCCCTGAATCCGTGCCATATCCACGGCTGGCGTATGGAGGTGCCGAGGCGTTTGCGTAATCCGATGATCAGATGGCCTGTGCGTACCACATGCAGCACCAGAGGGAGCGACAACTCCTCGCTGAGGGCTATGTGGCGCATCAGTGTTTCCTGCTGACGGGGCAGATCGCCACCTCTTATGGTGTCGAGACCGGTCTCCCCGATGGCGGCTACACCCGGCAGCGACGCGCTTCGCCTCACTGTTTCCATTTCGCGCTCGAATTCCCCGTCGGTCATGTCTCCGAGACGCCAGGGGTGTATGCCTGTTGAAAGCAATATGCCGGGATGCGACGCGGCCACGGAATCCATATCGCCGGGATCCACGCATACGACCGCCCCTCGGGAAATCCTGTGGGTATGGCAGTCGGTAAGTAATATCAATTCGGGGTCAGGTGTCATCATGGTACCGGATCATATCCGCTCCCTCCCCAGGGATGGCAGCGGCATATCCTGCGTATGCCGAGCCACAGCCCTTTGGCGGGGCCATGTTTTTTCAGCGCCTCGAGCATATATGCCGAGCAAGTCGGGGTGAAGCGGCAGGACGGGGGGAACATTGGTGAGACGCACAGGCGGTAGAAATGTACCGGGAGGCTGAGGAGCCATATGGCGCCGCGCGATATGATGCGCTTCATTGTGCGGGGAATATTTTGCGCAGTATGCGCTCCACCGCTTTCTGTACGCGGTCAAACGGCTCTGTCTGGTTGGCCACATAGAGGAGGGCCAGATGTATTGTAGGCTCGCTGTCCTCCTCTTTCGGGGGAACGATGGCGGGACGAAGCAGGCGGTATGCCTCGCGCACGCGGCGCCGCATCGTCACACGGTCCACGGCGTGGCGCAGGCGCTTCTTGGGGATGGAGATGAGAAACATCACCTTTTCCGTGCCTTCGCGGTGCATGGCAGGCGGCTCGTCGCCCCATACGGCTCTCAGCGGGTAGCATAGGGTGCTGTGTGAGCCACCGCGGCCATTAAACAGATGTTCAATGGCCGTGGCGGAGCAAAGTTTATGGGCTTTTCCCAAGCCTGCTGTTTTCATTCGTGTCGGTTTATGCGCCTGCTTTTTCGAGCTGTTCTTTCAGGAACAGGTCGAGCGCGGCTGTGATGGAGGGCGCTTTGGGGTTGGGAGCCTCGAGGTCAAGGCGCAGGCCTGCGTCGGCCACCGCTTTGGCTGTGGAGGCGCCGAAGCAGCCTATCTGTATGTCCCCCTGCTCGAACTGGGGGAAGTTCTTCATCAGCGAGTCAATGCCCGCGGGGGAGAAGAAGAGGAGCATGTCGTAGTCGAATTTCTCTTCAGGAGCGAAGTCGTTGCTCACGGTGCGGTACATGACAGCTTTTGTGTAGTTCACTTTGGCGCGGTCAAGTATGGCGGCGTTAGCATTGTCCTTGTGCACGTCGCTGACGGCATAGAGGAACCGGTCTTTGTTGTGCTTGCTCAGAAAAGGGAGGAGATCGTCGAACTTGCCTGTGGTGCCGTAGAAGATCTTGCGTTTGCGGTATACGATATATTTCTGGAGATAGAGTGCTATGGACTCCGTGGTGCAGAAATATTTCATGGTGTCGGGTATGGTGACACGCATCTCCTCGCACAGACGGAAGAAATTGTCGATAGCGGTCCTTGCCGTGAAGATCACTGCTGTAAAATCGGAGATATTGATTTTCTGCTGGCGGAATTCGCGGGCTGTCAGCCCCTCTACTTTAATGAAAGGGCGGAACACAACTTCCACACCGTAACGGGTGGCGATGTCGAAATAGGGGGATTTTTCCGAAGCCGGACGGGGCTGAGATACAAGTATCTTCTTTACTTTCACGCTCGTAAGAGATAATTATAAAACTATTTTTCAACAAAATACCGGACTCGCGGGGAGAGGATAAACAGGTGCGGCCTATAAAGTGGCATCACTCAGCTTTTTACACATATTTCCACAGCCAGAAGGCATGTGATGATGACCGGAATGATTTCTAGGGTGCAAAGGTACAAAATAAAATAAAGCAAAGAGGGGAATTTATGGTAAAAAATTCTAAAACCCTTGTAAATATAGCAGATACGCGACAATATGTACAGTGTCGCGGCCAGCAACAGCATGTCGTGTGTCAGTCCGGGATAGAAAAGCGACACCAGGGCCGGAGCTGCTAGCGCCCACCCCAGGGTGATCTGCGAGGCGTTGAGACCGCGGCGCCACAGGATGGCGCTCAGTTTGTCGGTGAACACGTAGCCCACTGTCATGCAGGCTCCGAGCTGAAAGAGATAGAACGCGCATGCGAGCGCCACAAGCATCGCCACACGGGCGGTGAGCCCCCCGCCGGATACGGTATTGCCGTTTACGTCGCGCAGCCACATGAAAAGCAGCAGCCCCTCGTAGACCCACAGCTGAAGCAGCTGCAGCAGCGACACGCGTGTCTCGTTGGCGGTGTGCTCGTCGAAGGCGTTGGATCTGCGGCGCACCGAGAGAAGGTCCTGGGGCAACGACCGGAAGATGCGTTTCACATGGCGCATGTTCAGCCCGATCAGCACTATCACCGCCACTACCATTGCGAGCACTCCGCTGTCGGTTGCCGGGGTTACGGGACGTTCCACACCCGCCACCCCGCTTTGCCAGGCGGGAGGACGGGTGGTATAGAGCTGGCGGTCGACGGGTGATGACGGCGCGTCCGCCTCATGCGATATATTCAGAAACGGGGACAAAGTACTGGCGTTATCGGTAGTCGGGTTCTGGCAAGGGGGATCAGGCTCCCTTGAATTCGTCGCGGATGGTGTCTACCACATTTATTATATAGTCGCCGCTCTTTTCGAGGGTGCTGATGATATCCATATAATATATGCCGCTCTGGTATTCGTAGTGCCGGTCGTTGATATTCGCCACATTGGCCGTGCGCAACTGGTTGCGGAGGTTGTTGATCTCGCGCTCGTGGTTGTAGGCGGAGATGATGTTGTGCTCGTCCACGTTCTCCAGGTTGCTCAGTATCTGGAGCATGCCTGTCACGGCGCGCTCCACGTACTCGAACATCAGG
>CADFRV010000030.1 GCA_902836725.1 Muribaculaceae bacterium | reverse complement strand
CGTTCATCATGCTGTAAATTTGCAGCAAGTAACTGGTCAAAATTATTTTAATGTTTGTTCGAGAAACATTGAAATAATCTGACCGGTAAATAACATAACTTTGAACTGTGACTTACAAAATCTGATGAACAATAAATCCGGACTTAAACAGTGCAACCGTGTGCTGCTCGTGACCACACTGCTGATTCTCGCATCGAGCCTGCAGCTCGAGATTAATAGTCGCACCTGTCTTATGGGTATGGATCCATATCGTGACCGGCATCCTGTTCCTTTCACTGATCTGCCGCCACATTTACCTGCATTTCAGATGGAATAACTGGATAATGCGCCTGATACGCAAACGGCGCGGTGTGGTCAGATGGATGACTGTTTCCGGATTATTACTTATACTGTCGGCTTGTATTGCCACAATCCACTGGACCGCAACAACCGCACACACCGTCGTCGGCGCCATTCATGGTAAAATCGGTTTTATATTCATACTGCTGACGATAATCCATATCATCAGATATCGCAGATTCTTCATCCGGCAATCCCGGCACAAGTAACCGGCCGAAATTATTTATTTACATCTAAATTCGCCACACCCATTCATAGCGGTAATAATTTTGAACCTTCATCTGATTTATGTAATTTTGCATACAGAATTTCGGGTCTGATTTATATAAGACAACCGATTCAATCATTACCTTAAACAACAGTTTCACATCACCATGATCAAACGATTATTACTGACCGTTGCCGCCGCTGTAGCAATCAGCAGTTTCACCTCCTACGCACAAAGAAACGACTGGGCCAACTTCGGCCGTTTCGAACAGGAAAATAAGGAACTTCTTGCGTCACCAACCCCTTCGAAACGCCTTGTGGTGTTTCTTGGAAACTCAATTACAGAAGGGTGGGCAAACATGCGCCCCTCATTTTTCACCGACAACGATTTCGTGGGACGCGGCATTTCCGGACAGACCTCATATCAGTTTCTCCTGCGCTTCCGCGACGATGTGATAAACCTGCATCCACGCGCTGTCGTGATCAACGCCGGCACAAACGATGTCGCCGAGAACAACCACGTTTACAACGAAGACCGCACTTTCGGCAATATAGTGTCCATGGCAGAACTGGCAAAAGCCAACAACATCAAAGTGATCCTTACCACCGTGCTCCCCGCTGCCGGATTCGGATGGAACGGCTCTGTAAAGGATGCGCCTGAAAAAATCAAAAGTCTCAACGCACGCATTGCCGATTATGCCCGCGAGAATAAGATTCCTTTCGTCGATTATTTCACACCGCTGGTATCCGAAGACGGCAAAAGCCTTCCTGCCCGATACTCCCGGGATGGCGTACACCCCACAGAAGCGGGATATGAGATTATGGAAGCCACTGTGCTCCCTGTCGTGCGCAAGATAGTAAAATAGCCATAACCAACCGCATACTAACCAATCAACTGTTTTAATGAGTAACCTGTTGAAATTTATTTGCACTGCGGCAGCTGCCGCAGTGCTCCCTGTTATGTCTGCCTCGGCAGACACTCGTATCCAGTCGCCCGACGGATCTGTAGAACTCTCTGTAAGTCTCGGCGACTCCATCCGCTATTCAGTATCTAAAAACGGCGAACAGCTTATAAAAAGCATATCGATCGCTATGGCGCCTGAGGCGGCACCGGTAATGGGAGTGAACCCGCGCCTGAAGAAAGTAAGCCGCAAGTCGGTAAACGAAACGATTACCCCCGCCGTACCCCTCAAACATTCTTCCGTCTCCAACAGCTACAACTCTGCCGTGATGCAGTTCGACAACGGTTATTCCGTGGAATTCCGTGTATTCGACAACGGCGTGGCGCACCGGTTCGCCACTTCCGGCAAAGGAGACATGAATATCCTGCGCGAAGACTATAACGTGACCCTCGCAGCGCCGGCTACCGCACACATACAGCAGCCCGGAGGCTTCAAGACCGCATATGAGGAACCGTACACACACAAACCGCTCAATGAATGGCAATATACCGACCGCATGGCCACCCTGCCGGCATTGATGGAAAATGCCGACGGCACACTGATGCTTTTCTCGGAAAGCGACCTTTCAGATTATCCCTGCATGTTCCTCAAAGGAGGACCCGGCAACTCGTTCAGCGCCGTGTTTCCCAACGTGCCGCTCGCTTTCGGTGACGACGGCGACCGCAGCCTGAAGATACTTAAGGAAGCCCCCTATATCGCCTCCACAGAGCGCAACCGCACATTCCCCTGGCGTTTCGTGGCCATCGGTTCACCGGCCGACATTCTTGAGCAGACTCTTGTATACCAGTTGTCGTCACCGTCTGAGATAGAGGACACTTCATGGATTGTGCCGGGCACTGCAAGCTGGGAATGGTGGAATGGAGCCACACCCTACGGCGAGGATGTGGACTTTGAATCCGGGTTCAACATGAATACCTACAAATATTTCATCGATTTCGCCGCGAAATATGGCATTCCATACATTATCATGGACGAAGGATGGGCTATGGATACACGCGATCCATATACCCCCAATCCCGAAGTCAACGTACATGAGATAGTGAGATACGGCAAGGAAAAAGGGGTAGGCGTGTTCCTCTGGCTTACATGGCTCACAGTGGAAAACAATTTCGATCTCTTCAAGACTTTCTCCGACTGGGGAGTGAAGGGTCTCAAGATCGACTTCATGGACCGCAGCGACCAGTGGATGGTCGACTTCTACGAGCGCGTCTGCCGCGAAGCCGCGAAGAACCACCTCCTTGTGGATCTCCACGGAGCATTCAAGCCGGCCGGCCTCGAACACAAATATCCCAACCTCCTCTCATACGAGGGTGTGCGCGGAATGGAACAGATGGGAGGCTGCACCCCCGACAACTCCATTTATCTCCCATTGATGCGCAATGCCGTGGGACCGATGGATTACACCCCCGGAGCCATGATCAGCATGCAGCCTGAATGCTACCGCTCAGAGCGCCCCAACTCCGCCTCTATCGGCACACGTGCATACCAGATGGCACTTTTTGTGCTATTCGAGAGCGGAATACAGATGCTTGCCGACAATCCTACGCTTTACTACCGTAACCCCGACTGCACCGAGTTCATAACCTCTGTCCCCGTAACATGGGACGAGACACGCGCCATTGCCGCCAAAACCGGGGAATATCTCTTCGTGGCTAAACGCAAAGGCGACAAGTGGTATATCGGAGGCATCACCAACGGCCGGGAAAAACACCGCTCCTTCTCGCTCCCGCTCGATTTCCTGCCGGCCGGAACCACATATGAAATGCTCTCGTTCGAGGACGGTGTGAACGCCCACCGGCAGGCCATGGATTACCGTCGCAAGAGCGCCACTGTCAACAGCGCAGGCACTCTCGATGTGAAACTCGCACGCAACGGAGGTTTCGCGGCAGTTCTCACTCCCGCCGCCAGATAACCCGCAGGCCCACCAATCTTCAGAATACGCAGTATGGCCGTCATGTTTTATGGCGGCCATATTGCGTACTTTGACCGAAATTTTCGTATTTTTGCACCCATAAAGGGTGCAGGGAACCGGCCTGCCGCACCGCACCCCGCAATACAAAATTTATCCGACTGATTTGATAAGTAACTGGTCAAAATTATTTTAATGTCTGTTCGAGAAAAAATTCCAAAATTTTGCCTGAGAAACATTGAAAAAATCTGACCGGTAAATAAATTGATTTTGAACTGTCACTTATGAATATAGCTATAGTTGGCGCGAGTGGCGCCGTGGGACAGGAACTCCTCAAAGTCCTCACACAGACAGATTTTCCCGTTGACAACCTGCGCCTTTTCGGCTCATCGCGCAGCTCCGGCAGCAAATATGTCTTCCGTGGAAAGGAAATTGTTGTCGAAGAGCTCACCCCTCAGTCTGATTTCAGCGGGGTTGACATAGCCTTCACTTCGGCAGGAGCCTCCACATCGCGCCAGTATGCCGATGTGATCACACGCCACGGCACTCTAATGATCGACAACTCCAGTGCATTCCGCATGGATGCCGACGTGCCTCTGGTGGTTCCCGAAGTCAACGGCGACGATGCTTTTAACGCGCCGCGCCGCATAATCGGCAACCCCAACTGCACCACCATACAGATGGTTGTGGCCCTCAAGCCGCTCCATGACCTCTCCCCCATCCGCCGCGTACATGTAGCCACATACCAGGCAGCCAGCGGCGCCGGAGCAAGCGCCATGAAAGAGCTTGCCGACCAGTACGAACAGATTGTCAAGGGGGAGAAACCGGTGGTAGAGAAATTCTCCGCACAGCTCGCATACAACGTGATACCGCATATCGACGTTTTCACCGACAACGGATACACCAAAGAGGAAATGAAAATGTTCAACGAGACACGCAAGATCATGCATGCTCCCGACCTTAGCGTCAGCGCCATGTGTGTGCGTGTGCCCGTGCTCCGCGCCCACTCCGAGGCCATCTGGATCGAGACAGAGCGCCCCATCACCCCTCAGGAAGCGCGCCGCGCCCTGGAAAATGCCCCCGGCATAGTAGTGCTCGACAATCCGGCCGAAAAAGTATACCCCATGCCCCTTGACATAGCTGACCATGATCCCGTATACGTGGGGCGCATACGCGAGGATATAGCGAATCCCAACGGCCTCACCTTCTGGGTTGTCGGCGACCAGATCCGCAAAGGCGCGGCACTCAATGCCGTACAGATTGCCAGATACATTCTCGAACACAAAAAATAATCCCCTCCTATGATCTGCGCAGCAGCCCTGGTTACCGATCCTGTCGCGATCTTCCTGATCGTGATGGCCATAATACTGCTCGCGCCTGTCATACTCAACAAGCTCAAGATACCCCACATCATCGGCATGATAGTCGCCGGTGTGGCTGTCGGGCCTTACGGCCTCGACATACTCGACCGTGACAGCTCGTTCACGATATTCGGCCAGGTGGGGCTCCTGTACCTGATGTTCCTCGCGGGTCTGGAGATAGACATGTACCATCTCCGGAAGAATATCCGCAAAGGCATACTCTTCGGACTGCTCACATTTTTCATCCCTATGGTGATGGGGGTGCTCGCAAGCGTGTACATACTGCATGTGAGCTGGCTCACCTCCTTCCTTCTCGCATCCATGTATGCCTCGCATACACTGATCGCATACCCGGTGGCGGCACGTTTCGGCATCACCAAAGCCCCCTCTGTGCTCATATCGGTAGTAGGCACCATAATAGCCGTTGTCGGAGCGCTCCTCGTGCTTGCCGGAGCGGTCAACATATTCGACACCGGCAGCTTCCAGCCGTCGGGCATACTGTGGCTGTTCGGGAAACTGACCCTCTACTGTCTTGCCGTGCTTTATGCATACCCGCGCCTTACACGACGCTTCTTCAAGCAGTACAGCGAGAAAGTAACGCAGTATGTGTTTGTCCTCGTCATGGTCTTCCTTTCGGCATGGGTATCAGGGGCCATAGGTCTCGAGCCTGTGCTCGGGGCATTTTTCGCAGGGCTTGTGCTCAACCGCTACATACCGGCCAACTCCCCGCTGATGAACAGTATTGAGTTTGTCGGCAACGCCCTCTTCATCCCCTACTTCCTGATAGGGGTGGGAATGATGATCAACGTGGGTGTGATAGTCAAGGGCAACACACTGGCCATAGCCACGGTGATGCTTATCGTGGCTCTCCTCAGCAAATGGATCGCAGCATGGATAGCACAGCTCGCATACCGTATGGATGCATCTGACCGGCGCATGATGTTCGGCCTCACCACCGCACACACAGCCGTGGCTCTGGCGGTGGTGACCATCGGATACAACATGATACTCCCCGACGGCACACGCATGATGGGAGAGACTATCCTTAACGGCACAGTGCTCGTGATACTGTTCACCTGCGCCATCGCACCTATCGTCACATCACAGGCCGCATCGAAAATCAAGATACGCATGCTTGAGGACCGGCCTGACAGCTCGCATGACGACGCATCGGCTGTAAGTGTCCTTATCCCGGTATCAAACCCCATAACCTCGGCCGCCCTCACAGAGCTGGCTCTTTTCATGCGCCGGCGGCGCACTGGCATCAACGCTGACAAACTCTACGCGCTCCATGTGCGCAACGACAACACCACAGCATCGAAAAACATGGGGCAGAACTCCCTGAAACTGTCTCTTGATGCGGCGTCAGGCGCCGATACCGCCATAACTCCCATTGAACGGTTCGACATCAACACCGTCACCGGCATACTCAACACCATGCAGGAACGCGACATAAGCCGCGTGATATTGGGTATGCACCGCAAAGCTACAGTAATTGACACATTCCTCGGGGCCAAGATAGAGCAGCTCCTCAGAGGCACCAACCGCATGGTTGTGATATCACGATGCTACATACCTGTCAACACGGTTACGCGCATCGTGGTGTGCGCCCCGGAAAAAGCCGAATACGAGACCGGCTTCCGCGACTGGGTCATCGCCCTGGGCCACCTTGCATCCGAAGTCGGCTGCCGCATCATATTCTGCACATCGGAGCGGCAGCAGCCCATCATACGCGGAATAATACGCCATGAAGCTCTCGGAATACGCCATGAATACCAGACCATGGCCGACATGGACGATTTCGTGTTGCTCGCGAACCGTGTGCTCGAAGACGATCTTTTCGTAGTCATCGGAGCGCGCCCCAACTCGGTAAGCTACTCAGCAGACATTACAGAAAAAGCCCTTTTCCTGCAACGGTACTGCACAAGCAACAACCTTTGCATCATATACCCCGAACAGTTCGGAGAAGAACCGGCACAATACACCTTCTCCGATCCGCTCGGATCCGACATCGTCACCACCGCATCTCCGCTGTGGCTCGCCGTGCGCTCGCGCCTGCAGCGCATCAACCAATGGAAGAAACGTTTCACGCACCGTAACCGCCGCTGACACCGTTTTCCCCTTTCCGTGTGTATTGGCCCTGAGCTGTGAACCATTAGTTATAATAATCGCAACATTTGTGATAGCCCCATACGGCCATTCTCCGTATTTTTGCATTAAAAATACATATATCCATCTTATTACCATGAAGGGAACATCCATCTGTGCGATCCTCACGCTACTGTTTGCATTCAATCTGTCTGCACGCCAGAAAGGATCTGACAATGAATACCAGGTCACATTTGAAAAATTGCTCGACGAAATGATCTCAGCCGAGCAGCAGGCGCGTATGCCGGAACCGGCATACCGGTCAGGCCAGGTGAGCAGCTATGACCGGAGATCAGTGTCCCCCGACAAGCCGGGATGGTTCGCCAACAATGACGGATTCGGCATAGAGCGGACAGATACCATCGACGGACGCATCGAGAAAGTGATGTTCGACGAAGCCGGTCCGGGTGCGGTGACACGCATATGGATCACTACGCTCGACAAACGCGGCACATGGCGCTTCTATTTCGACGGCTCGGAAACACCCGGCCTCATCATACCTGCATACGACCTCATGCAGCTTGATATGCCGGAAATAAAGAAAGGCATAGTGATGGCGCATACGAGCTACACCCCCGACGGGAAAGGGGGAAATACATCCTTCCTGCCTATCCCCTACGCTAAAAGCTGCAAAATCACATTCGAGGATGAAACGGGCATAAATCCTACTCCCAAATACTACCACATCAATTTCCGCAAATACCCCGAGAACGTATCGGTAGAGACCTTTTCGACTGATATCATGGACAAAGCCCGCAAGAAACTGGCGGCGGTCAACAGCGCGCTGCTGGACCCGGTATCCCCGTCGGGCAAACAGTTCAAGACACTTTCCGAAAAGAAAAATATACCGTCAGGCGATTCCATCTCCGTAAGGTTGCCAAAAGGGAACAACGCCGTGTATGAAATCAGATTCTCGGTATCAGGTGAGGATCCTGAGGCATACGCCACTGTAATGAGGCAGCTCATTTTCAAAGCCGGATTCGATAAAAAACAGACCGTATGGGTGCCCCTCGGGGACTTCTCGGGAGGAGGCATGGGTGCTCCCCTTGTAGACAGCTGGTACCTCTCGGCAGACGGCAAAGGAAACATTGTCAGCAGATGGCTCATGCCATATCGAAAGACCGGCGACATAGAGATATTAAATCTGTCGGCATACGATGTGAATGTATCTGTAGACGTCACTGTGGCCCCGCTGAAATGGGACAGCCGCTCATTATACTTCCATGCATCCTGGCGCCAGCAGGACAGCATATACATCCATAACAACTACGACGAGGATGCCCGATGTGCCGACTGGAACTTCGCTACCATCCACGGCAAAGGACTATATAAAGGCGATCTTCTGTCGCTGTTCAACCACGCTCCACGATGGTATGGCGAAGGCGACGAGAAGATCTGGGTGGACGGTGACACATTCCCCTCGCATTTCGGTACCGGCACAGAGGATTATTACAACAGTTCATGGGCGCCCGTATATCCGTTCCACACACCTTTCGGAGGCGCGCCACGCGCCGACCTGGAGACCTCGCACGGCTACAATGCCTTCTACCGTACAAGGCATCTCGACGCCATCCCCTTCGACCGCACATTCAGGTTCGACATCGAAATGCTCGGATGGGACAGCGGGTATGTCGATTACTCCACAACCACATACTGGTATGGCGACTATGACGCTGTCGCAACAGGAGTTTCAGATGCCCCCGAGGCCATGCGCCCCCTTCTTCCCGCCGATCTTTGACCGCAAGCCTCATCCGCACAATAATATACAGAATCATAACAGGTGAAAATGCGTTCTGAAAAGGCGCTGTACCATCGGGTTTCGGTACAGCGCCTTATTACGTACAATTGCTGCCGCCTGAGATTTTGGAGCTACAGATTGTCTACCGGCACGCGATATGTCGGAGCGCGTTTTACCGGGAGGCGGGACGCATGCGCACTTCGGTGCGGGGCTTTATCTTCTTTATGGACTTTATGTAATCTATGAGGTCGGCATACACCACACGCGAACTTTTGGCGATCTGTGTGCCGCGGGTCAACGGCTTCATGTAGTCGCCCCCGTTGGCTAGATAATCAATGGTCGCCACACGGTATATGCGCTCGGGATCAATGGGGGCGCCATTGATTGTGACTGATGTGCATTTCCTGGTGGAGGGATCGAACACCGCCTCCACACCGCGGCTCACGCCGTCGCCACCGCGGGAGGCCATCACGTCAAATGCCTCGGCAAGATCCGATCCTTTTATATCTTCAACCACAATGCGGTTGTCAAACGGCTGCATCATTATGATCTGCCCCTGGGTGATGTCGCCTTTCGGAAGGCTACGGCGTATGCCACCCTTGTTCATCAGGGCGAGATCCACTTTTCCGTCCACAAGTCTGGCGGCCTCGTCAAGACAGAAGTCCGAAAGGAAATTGAGCAGCGGCGCTTCCGCGTTTGAAAGTTCCGAGGCACTTTTGCCTATCTTCTTACCCATCATCTCATCCACACCCTTGCGGTATGGGGCGAGGATCGAGTCGAGACGATGGTCAACGCGCGCGTCAAGCCTGCTGTCTATGGCTATCTGCTTATAGCGCGGAAGTGCGGTGCCGATGCTGTCAAGGTCAATGGTAACCTCCGACACATATCCTCCGCTCTTGCCGTTCTGAGCCACAAGCACGGGGCGCCCTACCGAATTGGTCACCCATTCGTCGCCGCTGCCAGGTTTTATCAGCGTGTGCGAGTGGCCGCCAAGTATCACGTCGATATCTTCGGAAGCAGCCGCTATGTCGCGGTCGGAGGGGGGCACTTCGTTATATCCCACATGTGTCACCGCCACCACCAGATCCACCTTCTCGTTATGCTTCAGATGCCATGCGGTGGCATTGGCAGCCTTTATGGCGTCGAGATATCTCACCCCATCGTAATTCCCTTCAGAGATCATGCCCTCCGGATCAAGGTTAAGACCGATGATGCCCACTTTTTTACCCCCTGTCTCGCGTATGACGTATGGTTTGAAATATGGCGCGATAAGCGAGCCGTCCACATCGTAATTAGTGGATATCCACTGGCTCTTGCTCTCCTTGAGATTGCGCGCCAGCGCCTCCATACCGTTGTCGAAATCGTGGTTCCCCAGAATGGCGTAGTCGTATCTAAGCTCGTTCATCATCTTCATCTCCACCTCTCCGCCATAGAGGGTGAAGAAGAGCGTGCCCTGAACGGCATCTCCGGCATCGACAAGCACCATGTCGGGATGCTCGGCCCGTATGCTGTCAACCACCACTTTACGCCGCTGTACGCCACCCATCCCCTTGTCGGTGGGATCTATCTGGCTGTGTGTGTCGTTGGTGTGCACGAGCACAAGTTTTTCCGCGCAGAGATCCTGTGCCGCAAGAAACAGGAGGGCGGCGCACCCCGATATCTTTACAAGTCCGTTCATTTCCTAAAGTAACTGTTTTGAATGGCCGTTAAAAAATCTGTCAGCAGGCATCTGCCGATACCTGCCTGCGAAGATACAACAATTTACCGACACTATATGCCTTACATATATGAAAGCGGCATGCCGGCGAATTACCGGCACACCGCGCATATTGTGTTTCCAAACAGCTGTCTGATCAGGCCTGACCGTCGATAGCCGACGATATCGAGGCGAAAATCTCATCTACGGAACCGCTGCCGTGGATCGGACGGTAAAGCCCCTCCCCTACGTAATAGTCGCGCAAGGGGGTGGTGGACTCATGATATACTTTCAGACGGTTCTTGATCGTCTCAAGGTTGTCGTCGGCACGGCCTGTCTCCTGGCCGCGCTTGATCATGCGTGTCACCAGTTCATCCTCAGGCACCTCAAGACCTATGACATGGTCCAGTGTAAGACCGCGGCGGTCAAAGAAGCGTTTGAGTGCCTCGGCCTGCGGTATCGTGCGGGGGAAACCGTCGAGTATCACACCTTGCTTTGCCTTAGGCTCATTGTCCATTATCTCCTCGAGGATCTGTATCATCAGCGAGTCGGGGATAAGCTGCCCCTGGCTGATATATGTATGTGCGATCTGCCCGATCGGAGTTTTGCGGGCAATGTGGTCACGCAGCACTTCTCCGGTGGAGATATGATGAAGCGCGTATTTCTCGATGATCTTCTCGCTCTGTGTGCCCTTACCGCTGCCGGGCGCACCAAATATTACAACATTCATAAATACTTTATTTTGAATTATGGCTTTAGACCAAGACCGCATATGATAAGCCCCGTGCCGTCAACGCACGGTGACACCATCAGACCGGCCAGCACATAGCAAGCCCTGTATTTTTTATTATATCCCTATTGTTGAAACCTCAGCGGTCATAAACATCAGCCGCGGGCTGAAATCAGTCGGCCTGCTCTTTCAGGACATATATATCCTGCAGATTGCGTGCCAGACCGTCAAGATCGAGACCGAAGCCTATAATGAACTTTGGCGGGATCGAGAAACCGACGTAATCGGGGTTCACATCAGTGCAGAGACTCTCGGGTTTGAAAAGCAGTGTGGCAATTTTGATCTCTGCGGGATTCTCCTGCTTGAGACGCTCCACAAGGCGCTTGATCGTCTTGCCGGTGTCAACGATATCTTCCACCACAATCACCGGACGGCCGCTTACATCCTCGGTCAGTCCCATCACCTCCTTTACTACTCCCGAAGAAGCTGTGCCCTCGTAGCTCTTAAGTCGTATAAAAGCGATCTCGGCATCGGTGTCCACATTCAGGAAAAGCTCGGAAGCGAAGGGGAAAGCGCCGTTAAGCACACAGAGAAACAGAGGTTTACGTCCCTTGTATGCCCTCGTTATCTCCTTACCGATCTCCCGGATGCGCTCCTGGATTTTATCTCTGGTTATGTAGGGCGTGAAAGTCAGCCCGTTATATGTTACTTCTTCCATGCGTCCAAAAATATAGATGCAAAATTAGTAATTTTTTTGCTTCAACACCCAACACGCACGTTTTTTTCATCCCTGCTTTCCGCAATTTCACATGGATCCTTCGGCTGAAAACGTATGTACGCATCAAGCATTTTTATCGCACCCTCGTCGGAGAGGTCTATCTCGGCCTTGTACCTGACAACAGGTATCACTTTCCCTTCCACACTCACACGCGCGTTGCGGATCTCGAAACGCCCGCTGCCTATCTGCGGCTCGTATTCATATTTGGCTCTTATCGTGCCATGTATCTCAGGCATGTATTGCCCGGTACCCTCTGCCGTTGCCGTACAACATGCCGAGGCCACTATCAGGGCGCCTATACACAGATGCTTTTTCATAGACTGCGACTGTTTTCTGTAATTGATATCTGTAATTGATAACGGTAATATCATACTGAGGCTCTTGCCGGACGAGTGCGGAAGTCGGAATCGCGAAGTTTGGCGAAAGCACGCAGATACTTGCGGATGGAAGATACCATTTCCTGGGTTTCCTGAAGCATATTTATATACACATACAGTACGGCCATCGTGGAGGCGTCTCCTTCCCTCAACTGGTCGTGTGCCCTGTGGTATGTATCTGAAACTATATCCTTTATCTCATCGCACTGGCGACGCAACGTGCCTATCGATTCAAGGCTTCCGTTCTGCATGAGAGTTACCGTATCACCGAACAGGCGGCAGATGCATATGCGGATCTGCTCATATTCTTCCGTATGGCATTTAGGAAGCGGATGGAAATTGTTGTCCACATGCTCACGGCATACCTCGTTGATGCGCCGGAGATTATACAGCATTCCCATACAGCAGTTATTGCCGAGATAGAACCACGGACTTTTCTCGATAGCCGTTTCCCTCGCAAGATACCGCAGGCAGATGGTCTCCTTTCGTCTGGCGTTTTTCAGAACGGCTTTCTGTTTTACGAAGCTTGACTCGGTCTTGTTCAGCAATCCGGCATTGTCTGTAAGGAAAGCCGACGTGATGTCGGAATATTTCTGTGCCGCATAAGTCAGAAATTTCTGTTGCTGTTCGGTGATATATGTCATAAGCAGAGGCCACACCTGCTCCTTTTCATCTGTATTGATGATAGTCTGGAAAAGAATGTCTCCGTTCTCCGCCTGTTTTTTCTCCCTGAAACGTCGCTCGCTGCGGATGATGAGGAATATCGTGAGCGATGCCAGCAGGAACATCACCCAGTGCCCCCCGTAATGCATTGCCGCCACAATGATGCCGGCACCGATAAACGCCGCACCGGCAGTCAGGAACCATCCGCCGATAACCGATATCACACCAGTGATGCGGAACACCGCGCTTTCACGCCCCCAGGCGCGGTCGGCGAGCGATGTACCCATCGCCACCATGAAGGTAACAAAAGTGGTGGAAAGAGGCAGTTTGAGCGATGTACCCAATGCGATAAGCGCCCCCGACAGCACAAGATTCACCGAACCGCGTATGAGGTCGAATGATGCGCCCTGCTCCATAATGGTTTCGTCAACGTTGAAACGCTTTCCGAACCAACGGCGCACTTTCAGCGGGGTCGCCGCATGCACCCATGAGAAAAACGACAGGGTCCATCTTACAAGGCGCCGGGCAATGCGGGATGAACCGAACATCTCGTCGCTCCCCTGCTGGCTGCCAAGCCCTATTTCAGTCTTTGTGACATTGCGTGCCTTTTTTGAAGTAGCGAGCGACACAACCATTATGGCGCCTGCGCCTATTAGGAAATAGATCGGAGTATTCGCGGAACCATTGAGAGACCCCATGAGGAAAGTATGCGGATCCCCCGTGCCGTTGGCAATATAATCCTGGTATGATGCCAGACCGCTCAGAGGCACACCGATAAAGTTTACGAGGTCATTGCCGGCGAACGCCATCGCAAGAGCGAACGTCCCCATCAGCACTATTACCTTAAGCACGTTTACCCTGCACAGATGCAACAGCTGCATCAGAAGTGTGAAGAACACCAGACAGCCGACGATTATCAGCCCCGTATTGTTTTTTATCCACATCTTCACCTCAGGTGTCATGAAGGTGAGATCCTTAGCACCCTTTATCAACAGGAAATATACAATGGCTGTGGCGCATATGCCGCCGAAAATTCCGATTTTCCATTTCAGACGGCTGCGGTAATTGAAAGAGAATATCATGCGTGAAAGGAACTGCACCACAGTGCCGAAAAAGAACGCGATGGCTACCGACAGGAAAATTCCCAATATAACCGAAAGTGCTTTTTCGGTATTCAGAAGATCGCTGAATCCCAGATCTATACCTCCCGCCATCTTTATCAGAGCTACCACAAATGTGGCGCCAAGCAGCTCGAACACCATTGACACAGTGGTTGAGGTGGGCATCCCGAGCGAATTGAAAATATCCAGCAGTATGATATCCGTGACCATTACCGCCATGAAAATGCATATAAGGTCATAAAAAGAGAAGTGCTCGGGGCGGAAGATCCCGTGCCGGGCTATATCCATCATGCCGTTGCTCATCGCCGCTCCGATGAAAACTCCGACTGAAGCAACTATCAGAACCCTTTTGAAAGTGGCGGCTTTGGAGCCGATCGCCGAGTTCAGAAAGTTTACAGCATCATTGCTCACTCCCACCGACAAATCAAACACGGCCAGCAGGAACAGAAAAATCACTACGCAAAGAAATAATAGATCCATTGGTTTTCTGATTATGAAGTCATTTAAACTTTTTCTTCGAAAAGAATTTGAGGCTGTTTTTGAGCTGA